>CALFBV010000167.1 GCA_937951395.1 uncultured Rubritalea sp. | reverse complement strand
GTGGATGCTGGAGACAAGAGAGCGCAAGCTCTCCTCCGTATTGCTGTCATCGGAGTCTATGAAGATCTCATCAAGATAGCAGAGAAAAGTGATGAACCAGGAGCTGATGAAAAGATAGCTCTACTCAAAGCGAAGATCGATGCGATGTTCAAGGACATGGACCGCAAGTTCGAGAAGACTGAACTCAGTGACTTCATCCTCATGCGTCTAGCAGACTTTATAGCTGACCGCACTGGTGATCCGCGTAAGGCGCTTCCATACTATGATGAAGTTCTCGGTAGAAATGCTAACCAGTTCCGCACTATGGCGCAGTTTGGTAAAGCAGGCGTCCTCGCTAAGAGTGAGGAAGCTGCTGAGCAGAACCAAGCACTTGAGACTCTCAAGGACGTACTTGCTACTAAAGGCATCCTCAGAGACACGAAGGAGAGAGCGACCTACAGCATTATCGAAATTTATAACAAACAAGAGAACTGGCAGGGAGTCATCGAAACAGCAGTGCTTTATAACTCAGAACGTTACTCTACGAAGAACAAGGCACGCGTCAGCTTACTCCTAGCAAATGGCTATGAGCAAGATGGTCAGAAGTCTAAGGCTCTTGCCACCTACGCAGGTGTCTACCAGCGCTTTAAGTCAGACTGGGCTATCTCTATTCCAGCGCTAAATAAAGCAGCAGAGTTCACCAGAGCACATGGTAAAGCAGTCAATGGTAAAGCACCTAAGCAGATCGCATATGACATGGCGGCTCAGTTCATTAGAAACTCTACTGTAACGTATGAAAAGAATAAGCTGAAAATGCCAGGAGATGTGCGCAAGTCATGGGAAGATCTTAGAGATACCGTCAAAGGTTGGGAGGGCGATACTGAAATCAAGTCGCTCGCGAAACAAAAGAAAGAGCTAGAAGCGCTACGATAGTCTAGTGAATACACAAACAACTAATTAGTAATCATCATGAAAATTATAAAATTAATCACGAGGACATTCACAGCCCTAGCGCTCAGCACTATGCTAAATGCACAGGAAGCAGCACCGATGGTCTCGTCCTATCTTATTAAAGCAGACGGTACTTATGAGAGGGTCTTAGTAACGGGATCTAACAAAGCTGGAAATATCTTCTACAAGTCTAATGTGAAATCAGTGAAGACGACCAAAGCTCCAATCGATTCCTTCTCAGGGATCTGGCTTTTTGATCCTAAGGATTTTTCCGCAGCTAAGGACCTATTCGAGGAGCGTAAATACCAGGAAGCGAAGGATGCGTTCATCGCGCTACAAACGCGCTACACAAACTACAAGTACTTGGATGATAACTACTTTGAGCTCAGCCAGTATTATGAAATGGAGTGCTATCGTAATCTCAAGGATTACGAGACACTTGCGAAAAAGCTAGAGCTCTATGCTCCAGATAAGCTCACGCGTCCAGCGCACCAGCAGCAGACTGAACTTTACAGAATGTATGATGCAGTATATAAGAAGGACTGGAGTCGTCTAAACAACATGTGCAAGGACTTTAGCGAGAAGGAACTCACTCTAGGGCAGCGCGCACAAGTTGCATTCTGTTACGGACTAGCACTAGAAGGTCTCGAGAGAGATAATGATGCTCTTAATGCCTATGCGAATGCTATGACAGCTGACTTCACAAGATCAGAGTCTATTGTTCGTGATGCCGCTCTAAATTCACTTCGTATCTTCGAAGCAGATAAGGAAGTAAAGATCGCCATGGACCTCTGGGGAACTCCAGAAGAAGATAAATCCAGCGCAGGCTATGTTAAGCTAGCAGAAGCAAATGCACTAGCGCGTCTCTATGACAAAGCGGGTCTAGGATCTGGCGTAGAGCTACCTGCTAAGTATAAAAATTTTAAGGAGTTTACCTCTGAAGAAATGCTTAAGCAGCTAGCTAAAAGAGCGGACGCGGATACAGCTCCTGCTACAAAAGAAAAAGCATCTCCAGAGAAAAAGGCGGTATCTAAAGAGAAGACGATACCTAAAGAGAAGGCGGTACCTCAAAAGAAGCAAAAATCTAAGAAGTAAACTTCTCAGGCAAGAACTCCAATTTACGTCTAGTCCCGCCTTGATTCTTATCAAGCGGGGCTATTTTATTTGAGAGTATATTTCAAGGAGGGAGCAGGTGTAGCCAGTGCCCACTCTTCTAGTTGTCGCAAGTAGTGAAGGATTATTTTCCAAAGAAAAAATCGTTACCTACTCATCTGCTAAAGCCGAAGTCAGGCTAGCTTTTAGAGGTTTGTAGAGTTCTCTCTAGCTAAATGTTTACTGGAAGCAAAATCATTTTACTATTGCAAACTATTCGCTCCTTCTCTAAATTGATTTCACTGCTATGTTCGTCCACATATAGAACAAGCCCAGACCGATGATATTATTACGGGAGCATTACCCAGAGGTGCAATGTCATGCCTTTTTAGGAAGACAGCGTGCTGAAAGGCGCTCCCACTTACTGAGCTTTCGGATTAGTGGCTCTCAGTTCTATGGACGGCATGGCGGTATTTTTTTGTTAATTTTCACCTTTTCTGAGTATGAAAACTTACCTCTACAAACATAGTATTCCTTTCCAAGACACAGATATGGCTGGCGTGGTGCATTACACCCGCATCTTAGCTTATGCTGAGTTAGCTGAGCATGCATTTTTGAAAGAGCTAGGTATTTCTCCCATTTCTAGCTCTGGTGGCTTCCCAAAAGTCCATGTGGGGTGCGACTATCTCCGTCCACTTAGATTTGAAGATCAGATTTCCATCCAGCTCACACTTGCTAAGCTCTCATCGAAATCGCTTCACTGGGGATTTGAAATCTCCGTGAATGATAAGCTTTCTGCTAAGGGGGAGCTCATCACCGCTCACGTAGATGCCACAGGGAATCCCTGTGAAATTCCCGCTGAATGGCAGAAACTACTGAGTGAGTAAACTAGAGATCTCCTGCTGACTGAGCCCCTGCATGAGAGGTGCGTCATCACCATCTTCACCGAGAGCAGCACTAATGAGGCCTTGCTTAGCTTGCTGTAAGCGGATGATTTTTTCTTCCACCGTTCCTGTAGTAACCAACTTATAAACTGTTGTAGGCTTAGTCTGCCCTATGCGGTAGGAGCGGTCAGTAGCCTGCGCTTCCACTGCGGGGTTCCACCAAGGATCGAAATGGATAACCGTGTCAGCAGCAGTGAGGTTGAGACCATAGCCACCAGCCTTGAGGCTGATGAGGAAGGTGTCTGGGCCAGTTGGAGATTGAAATTTCTCTACTTCCTTAGCTCGGTCTTTCGTGGAGCCATCGAGATAAGCATAGGAAATGTTGGATTCTGTTAGAGCTGTCTTAATGAGACTTAGCATACTAGTAAACTGGCTGAAAATAAGCACCCGGTGGTTTCCTTCCTTCGCTTCATTGAGCAGTTCCAGGAGGCGAACCAGTTTACCAGAAGCCTCATCCATGCTAATGTCCATTTCTGAATCTAACAGGCGTAGATCCGTAGCTGCTTGGCGGAGGCGAAGTAGTACAGTGAGGATCTGGATGCGGGCAGCTCCAGCATTTTCATCGCTCATCGAGTCCACTTTCTGAGCACCCTGTCTGAGTAACTGCGCGTAGGTCTTCTGCTGGCTAACACTAGGCTCACAGTAGATAGTCTGGAGAATCTTAGGTGGTAGATCCTTCGCGACCTTTGCCTTTGTCCGGCGTAGCATGAATGGCTCTACTCGCATCTGTAGTCGCTTCATGATAGCTGGATCTACTGCGCTGTTAGAGAGTGGCTGCTGGTAGTGCTGCTGGAAATCTCTTCTCGTTCCTAGGTAGCCGGGTAGTAGGAAATGGAAGAGTGACCAGAGATCTCGGATTGCATTTTCCACAGGAGTTCCCGTGAGGGCGATACGGTGATCCGCTGTGAGTTTACGCAGAGCCTTCGCCGCCTGAGTGTCAGGATTACGAATTAGTGATGCTTCATCGATCACGAGTGTGTTAATTTTCTGGCTCACATAGAATTCCAGATCACGTGCAATGAGGGCGTAACTAGTGATTACAATATCTGCACTATGTGCCACAGAGAAGTAGTCCTTCCTCTTTGGTCCATGTAGGATGAGTGTATTTAGTTTAGGGAAAAATTTCTTACACTCCGCCTGCCAGTTTCCTAACAGTGAAGTAGGACATACTACAATGGAAGGAGCATCTGATGACTTTAAGAGATGAATGAGTGAAAGTGTCTGGAGAGTTTTACCTAAGCCCATGTCATCGGCGAGAAGTGCCGCGCCGTCATTGATTGTGCGGTCATGGAGCCAAGCGATTCCTTCTTCTTGGTAAGGACGCAGTGTTTCTTGGATGGCTAGAGGTAAGTTTTTAATCACTTCTAGATCAGGCTTGCTGGGTGTCTTGTTAGAGTAATGCTGCTGGAGTCTTCTCAGGTAAGACGCCTGCATCTTAGGTGCATAGTACAACCCATTTTCCTGTTTAGGGTTCGTATCACGCAGCACCGTTTCCACCGTGTCTGCATCGAAGTTAGAAATGATCACCCGCTTACCATTTTTTGATGTGCCACTGCGTTTTCCGCTAGCGAGCATGCGCTGAATCACTTCCCTAGGAATTTCTTTTCCGCCATCAGTGTTAAAATTCACATCAAAAGCTAGCCAATCTTGGACAGAGTTCTGAGCTGGCTCACCTTTGAAATCAAAGCTCGGAGTAATCCTTACGATGTTATTTTTGAGGCTGTTGAGCTTGTTCGTAGTTTTGATGGTCCAATCATTTTCTAGGCGTGGAAGCTGAGCGGTTAGAAATTCAATGATAGCATCCTCGGATGCCATCTGCCATGAGCCACGTGGATCTATGATCTGGAAGCCAGCCTGCATCAGCATCCCAGCCGCGAGATCCTCAGCCTCTCTATTTCTAGTGAGGAAATGATTTTCTTTTTCTGGATCAATAATAGGAAACTTAATATCACAGCCGTCATGTAGCCCTATCAGATGCGTATCAGCAGGGGAGTATTGTGCCTGAAGCTGCGCGGTGAGCAGCTGAGTGGAGCCATCCAGAACCAAGGTGAAGCTGGGCTCAGCAATAGAGATAGGGATCTCAGAGAGGGCTGAGTCATCATCCCATATCACTAGCCCATTCTGCGCGTCTAGACTATTGAGGAATTCCGTTAAAGGGAGTGAGACAGGGTTTCCGTCAGCTAGTCTCTGCCAGTAGCGCGGCTTCCATAGAGTATACACATCATAGATCACAAGGAATCCCTGCTGGGCGTCCCAGAGATAGAGTTTCTCATCTGCATGCCAGATATTTAATGATGAAGGAACTAGCGAAATGTTAATACGGTCATCATCCCTTACTAGCGTCATTGGAATGCGACTACCATCCGTATGAATAGAAATATTAGTTCCATCTAAAAACACCCGCTGATGCTCAGCCAGCTTACCCAGAAATTCCAGCGCCTGAGCGCCACGTAGTCCGAGAATAGGTGGTGCAGTCTTGCCGGATACATCCACGAGCCAATCTGTTAGAGTTTGATCATTCTCTGAAATGATCGCGTCATCAACTATAGATAGTTTCACGCTAATACCGCCCTTGCCACCATTAAGACTATCTGGGAAAGTGGGCGGAAGATCTATTTTTAGAGGGACGCAGACGTTCTTACTTTTAATAGAGGTAAGTTTTTTCTCCGGCTGGCTTTGAGCTGGAGCGGGGGACTCAGAAATAGCGTGTAACATTAGCGCAACTGCATGACCGCAGATCTCACCAATCCTACGACATTGCATCCGTGGGCAGACAGTATCAACGTCCGTTTCAGAATGAATTTTCACCGTCACCCGTGTAGGTTTAGCGCCAGAGCGCAGAGTTCCAGTAATAATGTTACCTTTCCGCGTGGAGTCCATCACGGCACCCTGCTTAAAGAGATCTCTCCCTTCTTTATTCGCCTTCCAGCCAGCAGCCTTAGCGATCCATTTCTCCGTGATTTTCATGTGCTTGATCTTCTTCAGGGAGTTTCTACACCGTTACCCCTCTGCTCTCAAGCTCTTCCTCGGAATTAGATGAAAGATACTTGTCAGACGTTCTGGCAATCCACAAGACCGCAAAGTCCTCCACGGAACAAACTGAGCCACCATAATCAGCGTTGCAGGTGCTGCTGCGAGACCTCAATGCGGACTCGCCACCACTGGAGCGCTGGAATGGACTGCGAGACAGGACATATGGCTGCCAAAAGTTTAATTTATCTGCTCTTGACGAATCCACCTCCTAAGAGCTATTTTCTATTCATGACCATCTCATCAGAGGTTGGCTCAAAAAACTAATTATTCATCACCTAACTATCAATTATCGTGGATCTCCAAGACATTAAGAAAATCGTAGAACTCATGGACGAGCATGAACTTTCCTTCTTTCACCTAGAAAAAGAGGATTTCAATCTCAAACTCAAAAAGGGTGTGGACGCAGACGCGATCATGGCCGCTATGCCGATGCAGCAAGTGGCCGCACCAGTAGCCGCTGCTCCAGCCCCTGCATCAGCACCAGTAGCTGCAGCCGCAGCTAGCCCAGCATCTGGCGCAGGCCCTGTGATGGACGGAGAAGCGATTGACTCACCAATGGTGGGGACTTTCTACAGAAAGGCATCACCAGATGCGCCTAACTTCGTAGAAGTAGGAGCCAGCATCAATGAAGGTGATACTATCTGTATCATCGAAGCGATGAAAGTGATGAACGAGATCAAGGCTGAGAAGAGTGGCACGATCACAGCCGTCCTTGTAGATGACAGCACAGCAGTGCAGTTCGGTGACACCTTGTTCACTATCAAATAATTTCACAGATTTAATAAAAAAGTGTGCTGGATATCTGTCCATCACACTTGCGTCCCCAGATCAAATTATGCTGAAGAAAGTTCTCGTAGCAAACCGTGGAGAGATTGCTCTCCGTATCATCAGAGCCTGCCGTGAGCTAGGCGTAGCATCAGTAGCTATTTATTCAGAAGCTGATGTGGACTCCATGCACGTGCAGCTAGCAGACGAAGCAGTCTGCATCGGGCCTGGACCGAGTAAGGACTCCTATCTCATGATGGATCGCATCATCGCAGCAGCGGAGATCACTGAGGCAGATGCCATTCACCCAGGTTACGGATTCCTTTCTGAGAATGCACGCTTCGTAGAAATTTGTAATAGCTGTGACATCAAATTCATAGGGCCAAGAGCTGAGACCATTACCATGATGGGGGATAAGAACACCGCGCGCGCTACAGCTCTAAAGAGTGGCGTGCCAGTGACTCCAGGCTCAGACGGCATCCTAGAGTCTGCCGAGCATGGACTAGAGTTAGCCACAGAAATGGGCTTTCCAGTCATGATTAAGGCAACCGCCGGTGGTGGTGGCCGTGGAATGCGTCCGTGTGATGATCCGGAAGAATTTATCAGTCAATATAACGCGGCTAGTCAAGAAGCCATCGCGTGTTTTGGAAATGGTGAGTGTTATCTAGAGAAGTTAGTGCTGAATCCGCACCACGTAGAATTTCAAGTTATCGGTGATACCCACGGTAATTTTATCCAGCTGGGTGATCGAGACTGCTCGATGCAGCGCCGTAACCAGAAGATCATCGAAGAATGTCCTAGCCCGCTCATCTCTGTAGAGATGCGTAAAAGAATGGCTACAGCATCAGTGAAGCTCATCAAAGAGATTGGCTACGAGAATGCTGGGACGATCGAGTATCTTGTGGATTCAAGTGGAGAGAATTTCTACTTCATGGAAATGAACACCCGTATCCAAGTGGAGCATCCGGTCACTGAAGAGGTGATGGGCTGTGAGCTTATTAAGGAGCAGATCAGAGTGGCTTCAGGTGAGGCTCTTTCTGAACACGTTTTAAATGCAACACCCCGTGGTCACTCCATCGAGTGCCGTATCAACGCGGAAGACCCATACAACAACTTCGCCCCAAGCCCAGGTAAGATAGACCTCTGGTTCGCCCCAGGCGGAAAAGGCGTGCGCGTAGACACCCACGTCTACTCAGGCTATTCAGTGCCACCATATTATGACTCCATGATAGCTAAGCTCATCTGCACCGGTGCCACGCGAGATATCGCCATCGCCAGGATGAACCGCGCACTCAGAGAATTCATGATCAGTGGCATCAAGACCACCATCCCATTCCAGATAGAAATCATCAACCACCCAGACTTCAAAGCCGGTAAATACAGCATCGCCTGGGTAGGTGAGTATCTAGAAGAGCTAGAAGCTGCCAAAGGGTAGAAAAGCTCTTTTCACGAGGGCATAGGGAGAATATTCGTTGATCCATGATTCTATGCTATCGCGCTCGGCTAGGAAGTGTGCGAAGGTTCCTTTTCCAAATGCATGGGCTTCATGCTTACTATTTGGTGTCCACTCGTTCATCTGCTTTGGGTCAAGAGTGGTCTGAGCACGCGTCACAGCGGTGCAAAAGAGACGGGTAGATTCATGGGCAGCTGATCTTTGCTTTTCGGATCTGCAAGCTCATTATGATATACGTGAGCCACAAGGCTACTACAAGCTCCCGCAGAGCCGCCAGCCGCGCCTATGCGATCCTTATTAATATTCCATTTAGTCGACTTACTACGGATGAACTGGAGAGCACGTTCGGCATCATGAAGCGGGGCTTTCACTGGTGGGTTACCTCCTTGGCATGTTTTATCAGGCGATAATTAATGGCAACCACGGAGATGCCTGCCTTTAGTAGTGCCGCACCCAGCCGCCTCCATGAATGGCGAATACAAGCGGTGTCGGTTTATCTGATGAGCTTGGGCGCAGCGTCTTATTGTTGCCATGTAATTATTACATTCTTAAAAAAATATGATCACCTAGGCTACAAAGCGGGTAAGCATATTACTCCTCCGCTTCGTCAGATTTCTTAGATCCGTCTGGAGTCACGATGTCTACTCCTGCGTCAGCTACTTTTGCTGCTACGCCTACGCTAGTGGTGGCTACTTTGCCCGCTATCTTTACGGGGACAGTGACGAGTGCGCATGATGAGATGCAGAAGGCTGAGGCTATGATGAGTATGCTAGAGGTAAGTTTTTTCATGAAGTCTATTTTGCGATGATGGCATTGATGACTCCGCGCTTTATCTTAGGCCAGGTTTTGGTGTGGAAGAGGGCGATGGGCTTTTCTGTCTGGCCGTATTTGCCGTATTTTGGATTGTAGCGTTTGTTCTGCTTTGCTGCCATGAGGGAGGTGTAAGCTTGCTTGTAGCTGTAGTTGTCGAAGTCCTTTGAGTCTTGAGTTTCACCTAGTGCAATCAATCCTAGCTCGGTGAATGTTTTATTTAGCGCCGCTTTTGTCTCTGTATATTTAGGTGCGTGGAGAAAGGGAAATCTGAAATAGCGAGCACGTTCCCAGCCGGGTCTTTCTGCAAGATAAGCCGCGTCAATGCACTCTTCGATGAACTCTATACCCATGATACACATCTTGTATCTATCTTCTCCCACCTTGAGGCGGCTCATGTTTTGATGGAAGGCGGTGTGATTATATACTTCAGCCGCATACTCTGCATTACCATCCGCATCTGCTGGTGATTTAACGCTGATGAGTGAGCGTATGAGTAGGATGAACTCTTCTCGCTTGCTCTCTAGCAGTTTTTTGCAAGCTGCCATTCTTTTCTCAGAAGTTTTATTTCTCACCATGATGCCATCTACGCTCTTGCCAGAAACCATTGGCACATTAGCGAAGAAAATGGAACGCGCACCCAATGGGGCGAGGTCCTTCACGATGTCAACGGCGCTTCCCGAAGAAGGGCTATCTGCTGTGAGCTGGTCATCAAAGGTGAGGGTGAATCCGTAGCTGGGACGTTTCTCCGTGGGCATCATCGTGCGCTGGACGAGCCTGCGGTGTGAGAGCTTAGGGTTGTCGCTGACATTGCCGATGTCTTTTCCCTTAGTGAAGAGATCTATATCAGCCTGTTCAGTGAGTAGTCCAGTTCCGCCAGTGGGAGTGAAAACACGGGAAGTAAGGTTTCTTGCCTTAGGGGTTTCCTCTTCATCATCAGGGATGATGATCGCTTTAGGTGGTGCCGTTGGTGGTGTGTTTACTTTAGGCACTACGGGAGTAGATTTTTCCTCTGAGTTTTCTGGAATGTCTTTCACAGGAGGGACTTCCTGTCCTAGTGATATGCTAGGTAGAAGAAGTAAAAAACTTAGATAAAGTGCTGAGCGTGTAAAATTCATAAATGAGTGTCTGAGATGCTAGAGCTAATAATTGAAGGTGCTAGTGCCTAGCTAGTTAATAGAAATTCAATAAAAAAGATTCTCGCACAAGTAAAGCACCAAAGCCTTTAACTAATGGAGCTAACTTCATTATCTGTAGGCTGGATGGAGTTTACGAAGCACCGGTAACGGATGTATTCCTTAGTGGCATCTACGAGCAGGTTTTGTGTAGTAGTATCTTCAGAGGAAATAAGTGCGTGTGAGCTCCAGACATCGTTCGCCATGAATAGGTTTACTTTTCCTGCTTTGTCGAAGTCTAGAATGTAAGCGTATTTGAGGTCTGTGGAAGGGACGATACTAGAAATGATTTTAACAAAAACGTTGATGATGGACTCCATAAAGGGTTCTTTCACTCTAGCGACTATTCCTCCGTATTCTAGCACATCGTTGATGACGTTATCATCTACCTCTAACCTGTGTGTGATCTTAGGTGTGGTTTTCTCAGGTGCATTCACTAGCCTCCAACCAGACCACTCTGGTGTGATGAATTTTGCGGGTTCTTCGGTCATTTTAATGTTTGAGTAATGATTTAGCCATGGCTGTGGCTTGCTGGCCATTTCCGCCGCCGAGCATTCTTACGAGTTCTTCGATGCGTTTGTTGCCAGTGACTTCACGGAGGCTGGAGTTGGTTCTACCCGAGTCTACATGTTTCTCCACGACGAAGTGCTGCCCTGCCACTGCCGCGACTTGTGGGAAGTGGGTGATGGAGATGACTTGGTGTTGCTCACCGAGGACTGCCATTTTATCACCTACTGCTCTGGCTATCTCTCCACCTACGTTGGCGTCTATCTCATCGAACACCATGAGCGGTGTGGCATCTTGGTCTGCGAGTGAGCTTTTGACTGCGAGCATGACACGTGAGATTTCTCCGCTGGAGCCAATTTGTCTGAGTGGCTTGAGCGGTTCGCCAGGGTTAGGCCCGAACTGGAACTCGATGCCTTCCATGCCATGGGAGGTGGGCTTGGATTCTGGTGTAGGGATGAGGCTGAGCTCGAAGGCTGCTTGCTTGAATCCAAGTTCCTTAAGGTGTGTAGCGATTTCTTTTGCGAGTTTTGGTGCGGATTTTTTGCGGATGGAGGTAAGTTTTTTGGCGGAGGTGAGGACTTTTTTGTAAAGGGAGTCCACTTCGATTTGGAGGTCATCCAGAACACCGTCACGGTTTTCTATTTCCATGAGTCTCTGTCTGGCGTCTTCTCCGTGGGTGATGACATCAGCGAGTGTGGCGCCATATTTCCGCTTGAGTGTCTCGAAGGTATTGATTCTGTTAGAGAGCTGGTTTTCTTCTTCAGGGTCTACGTCTAGATCATCTGAATAGCTTACCATTTCTCTTTCTAGGTCTAGGAGTTCCAGGGCGGCTTGCTCTAGCCCTGTGAGGCGATCTGCTACGCTGGGGTCTAGCTGTTGGAGCTCTTGTGCGGCTCTGAGTGTCTCGCCTAAGGCATCATTTACGGTGTGCTCTAGGGTGCCGGCTATCTTTGATGATAGTTCGATGAGTTTGACGCTGTTAGAGACGCGTTTGAATTGGTTTTCTATTTCCTCTTCCTCGTCCGTGTCTGGCTTTAGCTCTGCGCTGTCTATTTCTTCGACTTGGAATTTCAGTATATCTAGCTCTTGCTCGGTGGCGCGCTCTGAGTTCCTGAGGTCTTCTAGGCGCATGGATTTCTCGTGCCATTCGCTCCAGATCTCGCGGTAATCTGTAAGAGGTTTTTCGCTGTTCGCATAGGCGTCTAGCATGCTGAGCTGACGGTCTGTGGAGAGTAGTGACTGATGGTCGTGCGGGCCGTGGAGGTCTACGATTTCGGTGCCTATCCTTTTGAGGACGGCGAGGGTTGCTGGGCTGTTGTTTACAAACTGCTTAGTGCTGGACTGGCCGATGACGCGCTTGATGATGAGCTGGTCTCCCTCACATCTGTCTAGTCCTGAGTCTTCTAGGATGTCATTTACGGTGGAGTCATCAGCGAGGGTGAATACTGCCTCGATGGTGCATGTGGTTTCCCCAGTGCGGATGAGTCCCTTGTCAGCGCGCTCTCCGAGAATGAGCTTGAGCGCGCCTACGATGACGCTTTTCCCGGCTCCAGTCTCGCCGGTGACGCCTACTAGTCCCGTTCCGAGTTGCCAGCTGAGCTGATCCACGAGTGCTAAATTTTTGATTTTCAGTAAACTAAGCATATTTTCTAAGAAGTCCTGTTTTGTGAACAAATGAACACTTAGCAGAGCTTGATAGGCTTAGCAACTGAATTGATGGAAATTTTATTTCTTTAACTCTTTTTCTGTCCAAGGCTGGGTTCTTTTTCTAGCTTCTGCGCGGTATCTTTTGACTTCCTCAGTGGTGACTAGTTACTAGAAATTTCCTTGAGTAAGCCAGCGAGCTTTTTATCGTCTATTTTGGAGATGGATGGCTTCGTGTTTTTTGCCTTAAGTGTGCCTGTGATGTATGCTTGCTAAATGTTATGTAAATAACTTTTTACTGGCGCTCCCGAGTGGATGGGGCATGTTCTGTTACACATGAAAAGCCTAATTAAATTATTACTTGCCACTGCAGCAGGAATGCTTCCTATGAAGGTAGTAGCACAAGACTCAGCTGTAGCAGAACCCGAGAATGAAATTGCCGAGAATAAGGTAGCCAAGACTGACTATGTCCGTGTGACTGAGGATAAGCAAAGTGTGCAGCTTCAGACATCAGTCACGCGCTATGTGAAAGATGGTGTGAGTGTAGATTTGATCGGTGCGGTGCACATCGCGGACAAGCAGTATTTCATGGACCTTAATACGCTGTTCACTAAGTCCGAAGTTTTACTCTTTGAGATGGTAGGTGGAGACAAGATGGTAAGAGGTAAACTTCCTGAGGGAGAAGGAGCTAAAAAGAAAGATACACAGTTTAATTTTCTAGGAGTAATGTATAACACGATGCAGAAGAGATTGGCTCTAGCTGGGCAAAAAGATCACATCGATTACAGTAAAGAAAACTTCGTCCATGCGGATTTATCTATGGAAGAATTTCGGAGGTTGCAGAAAGAGAAAAAGGAATCTATTTTGAGTTTTGCATTAAAGAGTGGGCAGGGCGCAGCGGCCCCGAAAAAGCAGCCGGCTATGGGTAAGCTACTCCTAGGCTTGCTCACAGGTAATGCAGATATGCTGAAACTAAACATTGTTCATACGCTGGGGCAGGGTGATGATCAAATAGCGGAATTTACTGGGAAGAGTGTGATCATCGGAGACAGAAATGTGAAGTGTCTAGAGGTGATGAATGATCAGATAGCAATGGGTAAAAAGAATATTGGTATTTTTTACGGTGCCGCACACTTTCCAGATATGGAAGAGAGAATGATTAAGATGGGCTTCCAGAAAACCAATCAATACTGGATGACTGCCTGGGATATTAATAAGAAAAGAGAATAAATAGAATCTGGATCTGAGGCAAATTTAAAAACAAAAAAACGGAGACTAACTTAAGATGTGAGTCTCCGTTTTTTAATGTTAGATTAGAGGTAAGTTTTATCTCTATCTTCTATATGTGACATGTAGTCTAGTGCCGCCATTGTAGTGCCTGCTTGATGAGTAGCGGCTTCTGTGTGAGCTGTAGTGTGAGTTGTTACTGCATCTATTGTTGCTGTTGTAACGGCTATGGCTGCTTGAACGGTAGCTGTTTCTGTTACAGTTGCAGCTAGAGGCTTGTCTATAGTATCTGTAGACTGGTCTGCCGTAGCAGTCGTGTCCTATGAATACTTTCTTAGTGTAGATAGGGCATCCACATGATGAATGTCCGCTCACGTAGGTTGAGGTTCCGTGTGAGTGTGATCTCGCATCTGCTGTATTCGGTGTGAATAGGAAGGCTGCTGCTAGTATGCTTAGGTATGTTAGTATCTTTTTCATAATCATTTATTTGTTGTGGTTCACTATGTTTGACCTGAGGGTTTCAGATTTTATTCAAATGAAATGAAAAAAAAGCACCGATCCTTGAATTAAGGATCGGTGCTGTTGATAAAAGCTTACCTCTAGATAAATAGAGGTGTATGTAATTTAGCCTACTGAGTGACTCCAGGTCCCATAGAACCTGATGATGGAGTTTCTTCATCATCACCTTCAGTGACGGGTGCTTCTGAGGTAGCTGGTGCCGCTGCTGCGTCACCGCTTTCAAGGGTGATGCCTTGTTCAGCTGCAAACTCTGCTAGAGCCATATCTTGGAGAGCTTCTTGCTCACCTTCCTTTATGGTGATCTCAGAAAGATCCATGCTGTCTTTAGCTACGCGGCTACGGCCTGCTGCCTTAGTGCGCTCTTCTTCTACTATTTCTTCTAGTCTGTTGAGTGTGTCTCCAGCTCCCCCGAGATTAGTAACCATGCCTGATGCCATTTCATTTAGCTCAGCAGTGGCCTTCTGGATCTCGATGTCATCTAAGCCACGGCGTAGGTCATCTATCTTAGCGCGCGCTTCCTTCACAGAGACGTCTCTTGCCTTGATGAGCTCCTTGTAGCGACCTTCTGATTCTTCTAGCTGTGAGGCTAGATCATCATGCTCAGCATCTACTTTCTTTAGCTTGAGCGCGTATTCACCAGCGAGTTGGCGGTTGCCTGCCTTGAGGTGAGCGGCAGTCTTAGCGCGCAGATCAGTTTCTTCTTTTTCTAGTCTCTTTACGTTAGAGATGAGTTTCTCCACGAGTCCTGCGTGAGATGCTAGTCCGGTGTTGAACTTTGAGATTTGCTTGCGCAGATTTTCTTTTTCTACTTCAAGAAGTGCTTTTGGATTACGTTTTTCGAGTCCTCCTACGAAGAGCCCAAAGAATCCTTTGATGAGATTTCCTATTCTTTTAAACATTAGTTTGGTATTGGTTGTATTTAACTTGTGAATATGCTTACCGATTATTCGTGAATCCGCAAGTATAACTAGTTGCTGATTTTAGAATCACTTCCCGAGGTGGGCAGAGAGTTTGAGTAATGTGGGGTCCACGACGCATTTAGAATCTGCTACTTCGTGGATAGGCAATGAGCCAAAGTTTCCGTCATTAAATACCATGATCTCATTGGTGTTTCCAGCCTCAAGCGAATCCACCGCAGCTACTGCAAATTTATACGCCATGATGCGATCTCGCACAGTAGGTGATCCACCGCGCTGCACGTGCCCTAATACGGTGAGTCTGGCGTCCATCTCAAGGTTCGTCTTGATCCAGCGAGTGAGGTATTCTGCCATGTTGGTGCCCTCAGCCACGATGGCAATGATGTAGTCTCTGCCTGCCGCGCAGTCTTTTCTGAGTCTCTCGCCGATGGATTCTAAATCATAGTCCATTTCTGGGGCGATGCAGATCTCAGCACCACTAGAAAGCGCACTTGTCATCGCTAGGTAACCACAGTGCCTGCCCATGGTCTCGATGACGAAGGCGCGGCTAAATGAAGTAGCAGTGTCACGGATGGAGTCCACAGACTCACGAATGACATTGAGAGCGGTGTCCACGCCTAGACAGTAATCAGTGCCTGGTATGTCATTGTCGATGGTAGCGGGGATACCAGCGAAGGGGATTTTGAAGTCTTCATAAAATTGATTGAGCGCGCTGAATGATCCGTCACCACCGATGATGATGAGCTTATTGATGCCGAGCTTCTGTAAATTATCATAAGCTGTCTTACGATGTTCATACTCGAAAAATCTGAGCGAGCGTGATGAGCGCAGTATGGTGCCTCCACGGTGGAGAATACCTGAGACATCTTCTCTAGTGGCTTCTGAGATTTTATTGTCGATGAGTCCACGGAGTCCATCTCTGACTAGGTATGGCTTGTAGCCTTTTTTGCGTGAATATTCTACAGCGCATTTTACGGCGGGGTTCATCCCCGCGGCATCACCGCCAGATGTCATGATTGCTATGCTTTCCATATTTGAATTGGATTGAGTTGGCTCCATTGTATAGGTGTGAGGTTTCTAGGAGCTTTTGGACTTTTTAAGGGATGGCACTATTTTTGCAAGCATTGGCTGGTGCATCTGTTGCTAAAATTTGCTCTGGAGTAAAAAAATACAGTTTTAGATGCTTTTTTACTTGCAGATCGTAAATAATAATGCATTTTTCGTTCCGCCTTGCCACACGAAAGTAACGCAAGACAACCAGTAAGGAAGAAGTTCAAATAATGCAAGGTTAGCTCAGTTGGTAGAGCGGTTCGTTTACACCGAATTGGTCGGGGGTTCAAGTCCCTCACCTTGTACCATTTGCATAAGCCGCTTAGAAGTAAGCGGCTTTATTGTTTCTGCGAATAACTTAAAGGCGGAAAGCTAACTATATTGTAATTTATCCTCTAAAGGTGACATCCCAAGCTGGGTGATGCCATCAAAATTTGGCGTGATTCTACTACGCAAAGGATAGACCCCAAAAAGATTAACTTTGTAATATGGTTAAGATATACCTACTCTTGATAGATTATAAAGAGTCTCCAATATTTTCTTAAGGATGGGCTGGATGCTGACCTAAATCAGTATAGCTCATGGTGTGTTAATTCCTTGGCTTGCTTGGTGGCCAGCCCAGTTACCGGTGGCGAAGCAGGCTTGTAGGAGGTAGCCGCCGGTGGGGGCCTCCCAGTCTAGCATTTCTCCAGCGCAGTAGATGTGGGGGAGCGTCTTGAGCATGAGGTTCTGGTCTAGTTCGCTCCATTTCACTCCGCCTGCGCTTGAGATGGCTTCACCTATGGGACGGGTGTGAGTGAGGGTGAGGGTGCAGGCTTTTACGGTTTTTGCTAACTGCTCCACGGAGGTCCACTCGGGGTATGTGTCTAGGATGGCGATGACTGCGGGGCTAAGTTTCCAGCGTAGCTTTGCCTCGTGGAGGAGGTTACGCTTGGCGGATTCCATTTTCGCGACTAGCCGCTCTATGGTGAAGCTTGGTTTGAAGTCGATGGTGATTTGAGGTGATTCTAATGCCTTTATGTATCGTCCTAGTCGGTAAATGGGGCCTCCTTCTAATCCATATTTAGTGATGACTAGTTCGCCTTGTCTGGAATTTTCACCAGCAGTGACTACGATGTTCTTGAGCGGTAGGCCTTCAGCTTTTTCTAATATAGATGGATGCCAGTGTGTGTGCCAGCCACAGTTAGCGGCGGTGAGGGGGGTCGTTTGGATTCCATGTTTGTTGAAAATTTCTAGCCAAGATCCATCAGAGCCTGTGGACTGCCAAGAGCCTCCGCCCAGGGCTAGGATGATGGAGTCAAAATCGTGGATAGATTCTACATCTTTAGATTTTACTGTTAGGGTTGCTCCATTCTCGATGTTAGTGAGATCTATGAGTTGGTGGTTGTGATGAAAACTTACCTCTAGCCTGCGGAGTTTTTCTATCCAGCGGCGGAGGAGGGGTGCGGATTTCATCTCTGTGGGGAAGACTTTGCCTGATGATGCGGTATAGGTCGCTATTCCGAGAGATGCAGCCCATGCGCGGAGTGCGGTGTTATCAAATTTTGTTAGTATATGGTTCCAGTGTTCTGTAGGAAGATCATTTCCTGTGTAACGGCTGAGGAAGGCCTGCCATTCATCATCGTTGGTGAGGTTGAGCCCGCTTTTTCCAGCTACTAGAAATTTTCTGCCAGATGAGGGCTTGGCATCGTAGACGGTCACTTTTGCTCCGCGCTCTGCGGCTACCTCGGCTGCGCGTAGTCCGGCGGGTCCTGCACCTACTATAGCTATATTTTTAGAGGGCATGTATTACTGGATGCTGGGAATGATTGTGTATTGGTTGTAGTCTCTGTCTAGGAAGTGCCACCACTCGGAGTGAATGTGCTGGAAGCCTGCTTGGTGCATGGCGTCTCTGAGGATGCGGAGATTTCTCCTGACTAGGGGGGAAGGGTGGATGTAGTGTGGGGATGCTTTTTTAGTGAAGTTATCAAAGTCTGTCTGCATCAGTGCTGGGGTGCCATCTGGGAATGCTAGGGTGAGATCTACGGCTACTCCGTAGGTGTGTAGTGATGGTGTCTTGTAGGGGTTAGCTACGAAGTCAGAGTTCTGCCCGGAGGCGTCCCAGAGGGCGATTTGGGCGGATTGTGGGCGGTAAGCGTCCCAGATCTTGAGACGGTAGCCACTTTCTTTTACTAGTTTACTTGCATGGGCTAGGCGTTTGGCTGTCTCTGGTCTGAGTAGTGCTGGCATGTTAGCGGGGTAGAGGGGTTTCTTGGTGATGTTGTTACTGGTCTTGTAACGTAGGTCTACCTGAATGCTGGGGTCGATGTCTGTGACATTTACCATTCCGTGATGAGTGGAGCATGAGGTGAGAATGGAGATGATGGCTAGTAATGGGAAAATGATGAGGTGCTTCATGAGTGGAAATATGATGGATAAATAAGGATGGTTCAAGGGGGAACAAAATAAACAAGAAATTTGTCGAAAACTAGTTGCTTTATTTTGGCTATTTGTCAAGTAGCTCCTGCAATGATTAAATTTGGAGAATTAGACATTCCTGCTGGTAGCTATGATGCTGTAATTTTTGACTTAGATGGAACTCTAGTGGACTCGATGCCTGCGCATTTTGCAGCATGGAGCGATGCTCTAGCTCAGTTTAATGTTCCTAAAGATGTGTTTCCTGAGGATGTGTTTTATTCTATGGGAGGGAGACCTACTACGGATATTGTGGCTGAGATCAATGGTGAGTTTGGTCTAAGCTTAGACCCTGCTGATGTGGCTCTTGCGAAGAGGGAGGCATTTATGAATCTGTTAGGCCAAGTAGAGATTAATGAAGATGTGGTGAACTACGCTAAGTCTATGCGAGGGAAAGTGCCTATGGGCATAGCTACTGGTGGCACTAGAGTGGTGGCTGAGAAGACGCTGCAGGCTGTAGGTATTAGTGATTTATTTGATGAGGTGGTGACTGCGAGTGATGTGGAGCGTGGTAAGCCTGCGCCAGACATTTTCGTAGAGACAGCGAACCGTCTCGAAGTAGACCCGAAGAAGTGTTTAGCATTTGAGGATGCTCCAGCGGGGATCATGGCTGCTCAGTGTGCTGGGATGGATGTGGTGACGGTGCCGGCTCCGTTTCACTGCGTGAAGTAGTGGTCTAGAGGTTAGGTTAGAAGTCTGTTTTAGGCCGACGTTTGCGAATGCTGACTCGGCCACCATTGGATTGTCTGAGTGGATCAAATAGTTGATCCATGCCTACGTCTTTGATCATGCAGACTTGTGCCATAAGTTCTCCTAGCTGACCTTTGGGGAAGCCTCGCTCTTTAAACCAGTGAAGATACTCTGGCGGGAGATCCATGATGGGGACTCCTTTTGGAGGGTGGAAATTTGGGCCAAATTTTCCGAAGGGCATGTTTGTCTTACCTATTTCTCCTAGTAGGTCTCGGAAGTCATCACGGTCTATTTCTGTGAAGTCCATG
>CALFBV010000166.1 GCA_937951395.1 uncultured Rubritalea sp. | reverse complement strand
TTGTCATCGATAATCGCGACCTCAGCATCAAGCTCGATACGGCAGATATAGAAGCGCTCTGTGATCGTCATCGTGGAGTAGGTGCTGACGGACTGCTCGCTGTGGAACCAGCAGAGCATGGTGCGGATTATAAATTCCGCTACTACAATGCAGATGGTGGTGAAGCTGAGATGTGCGGCAATGGCGCGCGCTGTTTCGGTAAGTTCACCGCTAATTTAGAAGAAGAGCAGAAAGAATCTGTCAGCTTTGAAACCATAGCTGGGACGCTCACTGCAGAGATACTAGATGATAATGTCCGCATCGCTATGTCAGATCCGTTTGACCTAGAAATGAACGCAGATTGCAAGATAGAGAACCTAGGAGCAGATGTACATGTCATCAATACTGGTGTGCCGCATGCGGTTGCCTTTGTAGATGATCTAGAGAATTTAGACGTTATTAAAAATGGAGCCGCCATCCGCTACCACGAGAGATTTTCACCGAATGGAACCAATGCAAATTTTGCCAAAGTCCTCGCACCAGATCACATCGAGATACGCACCTACGAGCGTGGAGTAGAAGGTGAAACCTTGGCTTGCGGGACTGGAATGTGCGCAGCTGCTATCATCCATAATCTTCTAACAGATGCCCCATCACCTGTGAAAGTAGATGTCGCTGGTGGTGATACGCTTGAAATAGGCTTCGAGAGAACTGGTGAAAACACCTTTACGAATGTGACCCTGTGCGGCCCTGCAGACTTCGTGTTTGAAGGTGATATTTTGATATAAACCACAGTTCTTCACTGTTTTTTTCGCCACAATTATGCACGGAATTCCCCTCATGATGTGGGCATTGGATTTAGTTTTTAGACCACCGAAGTCAAGAAACCTAATTTAGTAGGCGGAACAAATCGATCGCACAAAAACTTTAAAATACAATGAATTAAGACGATTTCTGTATTCCCTAATAAAAATGTGCTTTTTTAGGAATAAGTTTCAGAGTAAATACTCATATTAAGACAACCACTAAATCATAACCATTAAACTATAAAAAATGAAACTACTATACACAATCACATCATCGATCGTCCTTGCTGTCTCCGCTACTACCGCTTCTGCGGAATGCTGCCAAAAAGATAAAGCAGCCTGCACCAATTGTGAAGAAGCAAAATGTGACGACACAAAATGTGAAGACACAAAATGCGAAGACGCAAAATGCGAAGACACAAAATGTGAAGAAGCAAAATGCGCGAAAACAGAATGCAAAGACGGCGACAAATGCGACGCAGAAGCTAAAACTGCGGCTAAAGAAAACGCTGCTATGACCAAGTTCGCCGTCACTGGAATGACTTGCAAGGCATGCTCAGGTAAGATCACTAAGGCGCTCGAAGGGATCGAAGGCGTCACCGTCAAGAAAGTCTGCCATAAATCAGGCTCTGTAGCGGTAAACATCGATGAAAAAAAGACCAACAATGCGGCTGTTCAGGCTGCGATCGTAACTACTGGATTTAAGGTAGTTGGCGAGAAACTAGAAGTTCCAGTTTCTGGCATGACATGCGGATCTTGCTCAAAGAAAGTAACTACTGCGGTAAAAGCTCTCGACGGAGTCAGCTCATGCTCAGTCTGTCACAAGTCTGGCCACGCTAGCATCACAGTAGACACTGCTAAGACATCAAAAGCAGCAGTCATGGAAGCAATCAACGCAACAGGTTTCAAAACTGCTGTGGAGTAATACTTATCGTTAGTTTAAAACCCCTCCCTCACCAGCCCTCTTCATTTTAGGGGCTGGTGTTTTTTTTGGGTTTAGAATGAATTGTCTCATTGGGAATCATGCCTGGAAATCAATCGTTTAATCCACGCAAAGTTAGGATTTACAAAGCCTCCGCTTTCTGGCATCCCCCTCTCTACTATGTCAGAGCTACCTAAAGCATACAAACCAGAGGCTGTTGAGAAGCAGTGGTATGAGAAATGGACAACGAAGGGTTGTTTCCATGCAGATGAGAATTCTTCTAAGGAAGGATATTCTATCGTGATACCACCACCAAATGTCACTGGGATTCTACACATCGGGCATGTTCTGAATAATTCTATCCAAGATATTTTAGCTCGTAGAGCACGCCAGCAAGGCAAGGAGGTGCTGTGGCTACCAGGGACGGATCATGCGGGTATTGCTACGCAGACTAAGGTAGAGCAGAAGGTACGCCTTGAGGGAACCTCTCGCAGAGAACTCGGGAGAGAGGAATTTCTCAAGCGTGTATGGGACTGGAAGGCTGACCATGGTGGCATTATTATTGAGCAGCTGAAGCGTCTAGGGTGCTCTTGTGACTGGGAACGTGAGCGTTTCACAATGGATGAGGGCTACTCTGAGTGGGTTGCTAAAGTTTTCGTAGACCTCTTCAAGGAAGGCATGATTTACCGCGGCAAGCGGATGGTGAACTGGTGTCCAGTATCGCTCACCGCTCTGTCTGATGAAGAAGTCATCGCTAAGCCTCAGAACTCTAAGCTCTTCTTCATGAAATATGAGTTCGTGGATGCTCCAGGTGAGTTTCTAGAAATTTCTACCACGCGTCCTGAGACGCTGATGGGCGACATTGCTGTGGCGGTGAATCCTAAGGATGAGCGCTTCGCGAAACATGTAGGACGTAAAGTTCGCAGGCCTTTCCCTGAGGCTGAGATCCCAGTGATCGCAGATGATCATGTGGATGTAGAGTTCGGCACCGGAGCGCTGAAGATCACTCCTGCGCATGATAAGGCTGACTTTGAAATCGGTCAGAGACACAATTTAGAGATCATCGATGTCCTACACCCTGATGGCACGATCAATTGCCCCGAGATGCCTGAGCTAGATGGAATGGATCGGTTTGTAGCAAGACGCAAGGCGGCAGAGATGCTGGAGGAGAAAGGACTACTCATCAAGGTAGAGCAACACGAGAATAGTGTGGGCTATTCTGAGCGGGCGGATGTTCCTGTCGAGCCACGTATTTCTATGCAGTGGTTTCTGAAATACCCGTGCACCGAAGAAACGACAAATTCTGTAGTCAATGGTGACATCAAATTCCGCCCAGAACGATGGGTGAAAACCCATGCTAACTGGATGGGGAATATTCAAGACTGGTGCATCAGCCGCCAACTCTGGTGGGGTCATCAGATCCCAGTATGGTATCGTAAGGAAAAGGTCTTTGATCTCAAAGAAGCGGAATCTCTGGATGCTAGTGACTTCTCAGCTGGCGACATCCATGTAGGTACTGAGCCTCCAGCGGATGCGGAAAACTGGGAACGTGATGAAGACGTGATGGACACTTGGTTCAGCTCATGGCTCTGGCCATTCGCCACGATGGATGATGCTACACGTGCGAAATTCTACCCGACTACTGATCTAGTTACCGGCCCTGACATCCTCTTCTTCTGGGTGGCGCGCATGATCATGGCGGGGTATAAATTCGCCGATGGCCTGCCATTTAAGAATGTGTTCTTCACATCAATTGTTAGAGATGAGAAGGGTCGCAAAATGTCTAAATCTCTAGGAAACTCTCCTGATCCGATCGCTCTGATGGATAAATTTGGGGCGGACGGTTTACGCTTCGGATTGATGCGTATTGCTCCTACTGGGACAGATATTAAATTCGATGAAGACACGATTTCTGAAGGCAGAAACTTCGCAAATAAGCTTTATAACGCATGTCGCTTCCGTCAGATGAATGGTTCTGGGGTGTTCAAGCTAGTGTCATTTGAAAAACTAGATCCACACCACATCGACATTTTAGCTAAGCTAGATCAACTAGCCGTGAATCTTGATAAAGCCTACGACAGCTATCGCTTCAACGACGTAACGGGTCACCTCTACGAGTTCTTTTGGACTGAGTATTGTGATAAGTTTTTGGAAGCTGTGAAGTTTGATTTCAAGTCTGGTGATGAGGCAGCAAAGGCACGCACACTGGCTGTGATCGATACCGTTCTATCACGTTACTTAGCCCATCTTCACCCTCTGATGCCGCATATCACTGAGGAACTCTCAGCAAAGATGGGATATACGTCTGAGGGAGTATTCCTAATGGAAACAGAGCTTGATACGAATCCTGTCCTAGCCAGTATGTCGGACGCGGATGTGCAGACATTCTCTGAGCAGGCAGCGGCAGTCTATTCCACTGCCAGCAACCTCAGGAACCTCAAAGCTGAGTATCATCTCGGCGCGAGTAAGGATGTGAAGTTTGTAGTGAAGCCTACCAGCGGGGCTGACTGGATAGCTAGTCAATGCGACACTCTGATCACCCTGGTAGGTGCTCAGGGAATGAATCTTGACGCCAGCTACGATGCACCACAGGGCACTCCAGCAGCGGTGACGGCCATCGGAGAAATCTACATGCCTCTCGATGGACTGATCGATATGGATGCCGAGAAGAAACGTCTTGATAAGGAAGTAGAGAAAGTCTCACTAGAAGTAGAACGTGCCGGCAAGAAACTAGCTAATGATAAATTTGTTTCCAATGCTAAGCCTGAAGTTGTTCAGAAGGAGATAGACCGCCTTGCTGAATGGGAAAACAAGCTCGCTCAGCTTAAAGAAATGCGGGCAGCCCTGAGTTAAAACTCAGTTAGAATCTAGCTACGCAATCAATACTGATCACTTTAATGCTTGCCGATGCATAGCCCACTCCACTAGCATTTCACTCCATCTCATTTAAACCTAATAAATTAGTCAAATTAAGATATGCCCATAAAGCCTATTCACGATGTTGAGAACATCCCTCCTGAAGCGATCGAGCTACTGGAGGCGGCAGGGTACATGGATGCCAATACTGTTCTCGACCACAAAATCTCAGACATAACCACTGAACTGGTCAAGGCGAACAATGTGCTGGAAATCATCGACACAGATCCTGACAGAGCAATGGTGGAACAGTGGCTCAAGCCATTGGAAGTAGAATTCGGAAAAGCAATCGATGAAGAAGAACTTGATATCGACTCAAGCATGCTCATCCGACCTAAGGATATTCTCAACACACCATTTGCAGTCCCCTTATCCGAAAAATTCATCCAAGATCATCGTATTGACATTGATAAGATACCAGGTGGAACGATTCGTTTTCTAGATAAGGAAAAAGCCATTGCACACTACAGCAATGAAGAAATGCCACCTGTGAGCTATAACATTGTTTCAGAGAATCCTCCTAATAAAGATTCAAAGAAAAAAACGAGCCACAAAAAAATCAACTTATTTGAGGATCTAGTCATCACTAGAGAAGGCAATAATGTTCTCGATAAGAGCCGTATTTTGAAAATGGAAACATTCAAAAACGAAGGAAGTAAAATAGACCCCATCAAGCGAGACGAAGAGGTGAACCTCACCAAAACCACCCGAAAAGAAACTAATGAAGGAACTGATCCGGACTCAAGATTCTACATTAAAGGCGTGCTCCACAAGAGCGTATCTAGATTTAAGTTTGGTTGCCGCTCATTCATTCTGGTGAACATTTTATTCCTCATGTCGTTCGCTATCACCGCACTTGCCCTAGTAGATAGAGAGAAATACGGCTGGGTTGCATGGGCTCCCTTACTAGGAATTTTGGCTATTATCATCTACTTCAGTGGAGCACAGACTTCATCATGCCCTATCTGTAATCAAAAACAATTCGCACCTAAAAAATGCCTTAAACATAAGAATGCGCATCACTGGCCACTGTTCGGTTATATGCTACCTACCGCTATTCATGCTCTCCTATTCAAATGGTTCCGCTGTATCTTCTGCGGCACTTCTGTGAGACTAAAGGAGTAGAGATTTTGAGGAGTAATATTATTGAACATTAGCGGGGTTTTACATTGCCTTATCATCTAAGGTGGAGGATAGTGATTAACAATGATGGATGTTTTTGATCAGCAGACTCTAGAATTAACCCTCAAGGCCTCTAACGAAGGAATCTGGGACTGGGATATTGTTAGTGGCGAAATTTATTACTCAGATCGTATCATCAATTTCTTAGGCCTAGAGTCATCTAGATCAGATCCTTTCCCACCTAACATCATGAGTCATCCTGAGCAGATACTTCATGACAGCAGCCTAGAATACTTCCAAGACATACTCTCACTCACCTTACTAGATACTGAGGAAGAACACTTAGGAATAGACTGTAAAATCCGCAGACCTGACGGGGAATCTCGTTGGATCAGGATTCGTGGTATTGTAATCAGAGATTCTGGTGAGGCCGTGAGAGTAACGGGCTCGATGATAGATATTTCTGAGAGGAGATTTGCTGAAGACATGGTGGAAGAAGAGCGGAATATGCTCCGCCTTATCATCGATAACATCCCTCTCCAAGTCTACTTCAAAGACTGTAATTCTCGCTATAAATTAGTCAATCAACGGCAAGTAGAGTGGCTAGGAAAAAACAAAACTAGTGAAGTCATCGGCAAGTCTGGCGAAGCTTTTTTTTCTCCAGGAAGCTGGCTCAGAAGTAGAAAAGAAGAGCTTCAGATCATGGAGACGGGCAAATCCGTAGTTGACGTCATACAGAGAGAACAATGGCCACACAAGCCAGACACTTATGTCCAGAAAGTGAAGCATCCATGGTATGACAGTGCAGGAAAACTCATCGGCACGTATGGCATAGCATGCGACGTCACCAGCCTCATCCAAGCCAAGAAAAAGCTAGAAGATCTAGCCATAAATCTACAACAACAAAATATAAATTATCAAGAAGAGCTGATGCTCGCTACGGAAATCCAGCGCGCCATCCTCCCAGAAAACGCACCAAACTGGGATCAAAACATCGCTAAGTGGAATGACAGAATCCACATCAAAACCCTCTACACACCTGCCTCTGAGCTAGCAGGAGACTTCTACGATGTCATCAACATTGGCGATAACAAGATCGGCTTACTCATCATCGATGTCCTGGGCCATGGAGTCCGTTCTGCAATCATCGTATCACTCATCAGAGGACTGATGGAGCAGGCTGAACATCTGGCCGCTGAGCCGGCCCAATACTTACAACAAATCAACAACGGACTCACCACCATATTGCACAAAGCCTCTATCTCGCTCTTTGCATCTGCCTGTTACACCTTGGTGGATTTAAAATCTAACAAAGTCACCATCACGAGCGCAGGTCATGATTATCCATTGATAACATTCAAAGAAAACACCAGCTCAGAAAGCAACAGCAAAAAAAGCAAGGGCGTAGCTCTAGGCATCAAAGAAGACGCTGAATACCCAGAGACCTCATACTCACTTACAGACATCAAAAGCTTGTTACTCTTCACCGATGGAATCTATAAAGTTACGAACGCTAATGATGAAGAATGGGGAATAGAAAACTTCAAGCAAGAATTCAAAAACACCACCGCGAATCACATCTCATCAGCTGTCCACCACCTCTATGGACAGGCTAAGAAGTGGACTGGTAATACAAACACTCAGCTCCAAGATGACGTCTGCCTACTCAACCTAGAAACAGTCTAACAATCCCGCTATGCACACGCCCGATAAAGACCGATTAGAACTTGCACTAAGAGCTTCCAATGAAGGCATTTGGAAGTGGGACTTACTTGAAGACAAGATCTACTACTCCAAGTTACTTTTGAAATTTATGGGTGATCAGGATCAGGAATCTGCACCCCATTTATTCAAGGATATAGAAACCATTTATCACAAAAAAGATCAAGCTAGGATAAAAGAGAAACTAAACACATTTATCCATAATAAGAGTCAGGAGACCTTTGGTGCAGACTGCCGCTACCGTCACCCAACTGGTAAGTTTCGTTGGTTTAGAATACGCGGAGCTTGCCACAGAGACCAAGCTGGCGCCCCCATCCTTATCGCAGGATCTGTCATCGACATCACCAAACGCAAGCGTGCGGAACTAGCACTGGCTGAAGAGAAACATCTACTCCACCTCCTTTCAGAGTCCATCCCAGTGAACATTTACTTTAAAGACAAAGATTCCAAGTTCGTCATGGCGAATACCGCTACAGCTACCAAGATGGGACTGGCTGGTTCATCAGACATCGTAGGTAAAAATGATCACGACTTCTTCGATGCTAGGCATGCAGATAAATCTCGCAAAGACGAAGTGATGATCATGTATACCAGAGAAACCCTTGCGGGAACACTAGAAAAAGAACTTTGGGATAAAGATGCTGAAACCTGGTGCATCACCAGTAAATACCCGTGGCTAGATAGCAACGGCAAAATCAAAGGCACCTTTGGAGTCACAAACGACGTTACTGAGATCGTAAAAACTCAATCTCGGCTTATGGAGGTTGCATCAATTTACAAAGAAAGGAATGACTCATACAAAGAAGAGCTAAAACTAGCATCAGAAGTACAACAAGCCATTCTAGCTAAGAAAATACCCCGCCTTCCTACTGATCTCACTAACAAAATAAATAGCCAATACATCGCAGAATTTGCCGTCACTCACATCCCCATGCATGGCCTAGCAGGAGATTTCTATGAGGCTATCCCCATCTCAGATACAAAAAAGGGCATCCTGCTCTGTGATGTTATGGGTCATGGAGTCCGCGCTTCGCTCATCGTAGCTATGATCCGGGGACTTATCTCTAAAGAGCTTGGGTCAGCCTCTACACCCGAAGAATTTATCGGCAGCCTGAACGATGGCCTCTGCCACATCTTGATGAAGGCAGGCATCACCATGTTCTCCACTGCCATCTATTGTGTTATCGATGTAGAAGCCGAGACACTCACCATGGCTAATGCGGGTCACCCGCTACCTATCTTAAAAAATGATTCCACTTACAATCTGTTAGACTCTGAGCTTAGCAACACTGGCACAGCACTTGGCCTAATTTCTGACAGCACTTACACCTCTACAACCATCC
>CALFBV010000165.1 GCA_937951395.1 uncultured Rubritalea sp. | reverse complement strand
ATAGAGAGCGGCTGCGATGCCTGTGAGGAGCCTGTTTTCTTTTTGGTCTAATAGATGATAAACACAAGCTGTGATCGCTAAGGTAAGTTCCCAAGGACCGACATAAGTGATCTGCCAGAAGGCAAACATAGATGCTGTGGCTAGTGTAAAGATCGGCATGATAGATTTAAACGGCGCGAGTGTTTTCTGCTGAATCAGTAGTATATGTAGCAGCGGAATGAAGGCGACAATAAGGTGCACGAGCATATGAGGCCCAAAGAAATATCCAATATAGCTCACCATGCAAGCAAACCAGATTAGTGGGTAAACGATGAAGCCTAGAATAGCGATGAAGCGTAGATCATGCTGGATGAACTTCTGATAAAACGCGTGATAAGCGAGAGGGATCAATGATCCGAAGACTAGAATAACGGGCATACTTTCTGTGACCCCAAAGCTAAGTAGAAGTGAAATGGTAGCGGCTACTAGGTATGCCATGTATTGTTTGGGTTGGTTGCCATCTTTGATGAACATACATAGATTGATTACTGTGGCAGCGAAGAGCATCAGCGTTACGAAGAAGTACTGCCCAGTTACTAACAGACCTAGATTCTGTATGAACATCATTAATCCGATGGCACTAAACGCATGGCTGCCATAGCAGAAATCCGGGATAATATTCTTCCCGCCAGAGAGATGCTGATAAAGGGTGCAGATGATGTTTAGCGATAGCAAGATGATGACAGCGCCAAACTCCGGAACCCCTGAGAAAAGAACACACGCACTAGTAGCTACGATGCTAAGTAAAGCAGGGAAACCACGTTGTGCAGGCTTAGTCTCATCCTCAGAGGATACACCAAAATGAGCAATCACCGAAATGCCAAGATACAGCACCGCCATCACGAAATGAGTGATCGTGTAGGTATTATTAGTGGTAAGCTTCTGACTAGTCATGCTGAAGTAGATGTAGGCGCCAAGAGCTATCACCATGTAGGATGCGGCGGTGAGTAAATATTTACGTGGGCCTTCAGATCGGCAGGCAGATATGAGGAGGATTCCAGCCTGAATAGTGAGTGAAAGAGCTAGTGATGGACCAGTCAACTTGAGGCACAGAGCCATAGTAATGAGCGCAATTCCCTTCATCAAAAATAAAGAGACTAAGCTAGATCGAAACGGAATTTTACAAATATCAGAGGTAAGTTTTTTACCATACTGGAGGAACATCGCAATCCCGATGAACACTGATCCGATCGTGGCGGACACTGGCCAGAGGGGATCCACCCAGTCAGATGTTTGGAAATCAAGGCTCATCAGTAACACTAAAAATGCATTATTAAGTGAAGCGAAAGTGAGTAGGTGTGTCTTGCTAAATGGATGAGCGCCAATCTTGTGAGGGATTAAGAAAGCAGCCGTAGAAAGCACCCAATAGCCGATGATGAACCAAGACGTATAGGCGTAATCCGTGCCACCATCATTCACTAATAACTGCCAGTAAATGAAGGATAGGTAAGCCCCTAGCATGGAGACAAAGCCTATCGATACGGAGCGTAATCTGTGAAGTAAAGTCAAACCTGTTAGAGTAAGAAGTAAGCCTGAGACGAGAGAAAATGCTCCTACGGGATTGATCGAGGTGCTGTAGTAGGCGAGCGCGATGGAGCATATGGCGGTGACATTTGACTTCTTCCATAGTGCATAGGTAAGACACATGCCAGCACTTGCAGTGAGTAGTAAACCTCCGATGAACGGGGAGTCTATAACCCTTAATCGGTCAACATAATGCGCGGCATAGCTCGCGTAATATAACGTAGCGATGCCACCAGCGGCGATAACTTTCCCGTAGTTAGAAAGCGCTGCTTTAGCTTTTTCAAAATAAGTCCCGAGGCCTAACAGAACTACAGCTAAGAAATAAAGTCCAGCAAGACGAGGGCCAGCACCCCATTCCACGATGAAGTTCGTATAAGCAAAATTGCTCAGAAATACCAAGCCAGTGAGCAGAGAAATGATGCCTAAACGAACAAACCAAACCTTACCAAAATCCTGCTCCATCGTGCGCAAGCTACGTTTAGGTTTATGAGGGGTATTAGGGGTAAGTTTTTCTAGCTTCTTTTTGCCTAGATGATCAGGGATCTTCGAGTCTACCTTAATCGGTTCGATGGGTTTGATTTCCTCAGGAGTGGTCTTTTTTTTCTGCGCCTTCACAGAGTCTTGAAGCTCACTTTTAAGACTATAAATATCATCTTTATGATCCTTGAGTTGCCTCTCTAGAGACCATTGCTGATTCTCCAAAAACTGAATTCTCTCCTCCGCTGTTCTACTCGTCATAGCAAAACCTTACCTCAATTGGTGGCAATTAATGAAATCGATAAAACAGAACCAAGTATTGATCAGAGTGATGTTTTTTCAAACTACAGCTTGATAAGATCCACCCTTAGCTCTCTCCAAACAGAGCTGCTCTAGGTAATGATCTTCATCGAAGTGAGTTAAGTCTTTTAGAAAATGAGCATGAATAGGCAGCGCCTCCAAGTCACTTCTCAAGATCTTATGTGTATCGAAGATACTAGAAAACACCCAGTTCATGAAATCACTGCTTAGAAGCTCACCTAGAACTTTAGTGGGCACTGGCAAATCAACATTTGGGATGAGCATGTTCGCGCTGTTGAGGAGGTACCGTTGCTCAGTATCATGATAGAAACATAGCCGAGAAGAAATGAACTTATAGATTAACTTTTCCTTAGATTGAAACAGTGAACGCGGGGCAGCCTGTTGATAAATATGAAGGTCATCAGGAATATAACAGCTAGGAGGTTTAAGCCCCTTAG
>CALFBV010000164.1 GCA_937951395.1 uncultured Rubritalea sp. | reverse complement strand
GGCAGTGGCGGTGCCGGTTCCACCATGTTCTAGAGGGGGGAGTGCCGCCTCGATGAGGATGGCAGCACTGCCTGCTACGTAGGGGGTGGAATAACTGGATGCGGAACCTGGCGCGGTGAGTTCTGGTTTGGAGCGGTTGTCAGCTGGGTTCTGGCTGTGGTTTAGGTTTTCTTTTCCGACGGAAATAGAATTATAGGAAGAGGATGGTGAGGTGACAAAGGTTCTGGAGTTGTTGTTTATTCCATTGACAAAAAGCGTCTGATAGAGGTCTGCGTAGTCGTCATAGTTAGAGTCAATGTTAGTGTTTATACTTCCGTATATAAAGCTCTGGTTGACGACTTTAGCGCTGATATTGAGCTTGGGGGCGATGACTCCATTGTAGAAGTTGTTTGCATTGAAAACGTAGATTTCACTGACGTCTGTGGCTGCTCCTGTGCTGAGGTCGAAGAAGTGGTTTGCCACTTGATTGGCGTGAGAGGACTGCTTGGTGGATTGATAGACTCCCGGTATGGGATAGACGCTGTCTGAATCAAAAAATGAGAATTTGCTTGGTGGCTGAGAGGTGTTAGCTGGATTTGTCTGATAGATTTCAGCTGTTTTGCTGCTGGAGGGCTCTACTTGGGCGACTCTGAGATTGGACCCATTTAGATCTGATTCTCTTGCAAGGAGGTCTGTGAGTCCCATGGTTTCTTTCTCGTCCGCGCTGAGGATAAGGAGCGAGCTGAGAAAGAGGGATAGAGAGAGGTAGATGGGTGTTTTTATCATACTCATGTCTATTTAAGGATTACTATAGACTAGCCGAATAACCCCAGAGAACAAGTATTATTTATTTACAATGAAAATGCATGTTTGTGTGCGGTATTATTTACTCCAGAGGTAGGATTCTTTGGTGGAGATGATTTGGCCTCCATAGATGAGGTCTGCTCTCCAGGCGAGAAGTCTGCCGCCAGTGGCATAGTCTTTACCGATGTTGTTGAACGCCCATTTTCCTTGCTTGGTGCCGAGGGGGTAGGTCTTGGATTTGGTTTTGATATCTGAGCCGGTGGCAGTCTGCTTGTAGCGGAAGACTAGCTGGACGGGTCTATCCCACTGGCTATCAGGGTTAATGTTTGGCTGGTTGTAGAGGTTCCAGCGGAGCAGGTAGTACTGGCCGATGCGCTCCTTGTGTTCTGCTATGGAGACTGCTCCATAGAGTCGTTTCTGCTGATCTCCGCGCACCATGGCTACGTCGTTGCCTTCTATTTTTATCGAGCGGAGGGTGAATTTATCCACGCAAAGGTTTTGATTTTGTGTCGAGCACCCTGCACTTAGACTTAAACTTAGAATGGTAACCATTGCTCCTAAGCTGATGTAGGCACTAGTGAAAAATCGTTTGAGCATGTCTCATTCAGACATCTATTTAACAGCTTGCCAATACTGAATCTGTTTATGGTGTATATTTCTGTTCACAAAGTGGCTACAGTTGATACAACTAGTCTAAAGAACATGGCTGAAGATCCGATCATCATAGAAATACTAGACAAGCTGAATAACTTCATCAAGCGCAAGGGCCTGAGGAGGACACCACAGCGGGATGCGATTGTGGCGTTGATCTTTAGTACGGATGAACATTTCACCGCGGATGAGCTCTACGATAGGATTCGTAAGACGAACTCAACTGCATCGCGTGCGACTCTGTATAGAACTCTGGGACTTTTAGAGGAGGCGGATCTACTGCACGAGATAGATCTAGGTGGTGATCAGAAAACGTATGACCCTAACTTCGTGGATTCGCCATCGCACAATCACTTGATTTGTATCGATTGTGGGAAGGTTGTGGAATTTGAGGATGATAATATTGAGATTTTAAATGACTGCATCACTCGGCGCATGGGGTTCCGGCCAGCGAAGCAGTCTATCCGGATAGAGGCCTGCTGCGAGACTCTAAGGAGTAAGGGCGTGTGCCAGGATCTGATCAAGGCTAGACTTAAGAGTAGGAAAATACATAAGAAATAATGAGTGTTAGATATATAAAACGACAAGATAGTGAGGTGGAGATAGCGTATGAGACATCTGGAGAAGGGTATCCGCTCGCCTTTATGCATGGGCTAGGGGCAGGGAGGGCGCAGACTACATCAGCGCTGACATCCTTAGATAACACGCTGCTGATCTCTCCAGATATTTTAGGTCATGGAGATTCTATTTCAGTGGATGATGAGGCTGTTGCGACGATGAGTTTCGACCAAGCTGCGGATGATGTGATCGCTATTTTAGATCACCTAGAGATAGAGAAATCTAATGTTGGTGGTCTATCGATGGGTTCTGGTATAGCTCTTAATATTGCGCTGCGTTATCCGGAGCGGGTAAATAAGCTTATATTATTACGTCCATCTTGGTTGTGTCAGCCAGAGCCAGAGCATTTGGCGCTAGTTGCTTACGTTGGTAAATGGATTCTAGAAGATGGTGCGGAGGTGGCTGAGCAGAAATTAATTTCCCATCCAGGCTACCAGGTCATCTATGCCGAGGTGCCGAAGGTAGCGGAGTCTATCCGTGGACTTTTCACCAGACCTAGCCACCTGTCTCATACGGCTGTGCTCTATAAGATGTGGGAAGATGCTCCATTTGGCTCACTAGATGAATTAGCTGCTATCACTAATGATGCGCTAGTGCTTTATACGACACGGGATAATTTACATCCTATCCCTGTGGCAGAAAGTATTGCTTCGAGGTTGCCTGGATTGGTCGGGATGAAGGAGCTGCCACCACGCTACGACAAGCCAGATGAGTATGGTGTGGCGCTAAATAAGGTGCTGAATGAGTTTCTATAATCTATATCCTTACCACTTAGAAGAATAACTTGCCTCTAGTGCTGCTCTGGCTTCATTGTCATAGATGATCTCGCCTGTTTTCTCAGTGAATAGTGCGTGGACGCTAAATCTTCCTGAGCGCATCATCTGGTCGATTAGATCTTCTGCTGAAATGCAGAGTCTGCCTGAGCGTTCGTTGAGGTTAAACTGTAGATTATCTACCCCGTGATAGGCGCGGTAGACTAGTTCGGTGCAGGCTAGGCGGTTTGCTTTAGTGAAGTCAAATAGGAAATCATAGCGTTTTCCCACGTGACTCATTGCCGTTTGTATCACTTTAAAGAGGAGATCTGTACTTAAATCAGACCTCAGCACTACAAAATTATCCACCGAAAGGGTCTCAGTGAGGGGTCGAAACTTCACTCCATCTTTCTTAGATTCGATGATTTCGTGCTCTGAAGGTGGAAAATTTGGTAGTTTTAGTGATTCTCGCTGCTTTTTATTTCCCATGTAAAAGGCCGCGTGTGGCCAGAAACCGGGGAGAAATAAATTGCTCAACGCGTCATCGTGACGTGTGATGATGATATCTCCTGGCTTAAGTGTATTACGGATTTCTTGCAGCAGATCAGCGGTCACCCGCTTCGTTCCTTTGGCTGGGCGGTTAGATTTTTTTATCGGTTGTTTCATCTCGGCAACAGCGCTCCCTGTTAGACGGAAAAGATGAAATATGGCTTTCTTGTAGCCAGAGGAATTTCTCCTCACAATGTCGTAGACTCTGTAGCGTAATCTAAGCTTAAAAAAGTCTCGTTTCCGTGACTCAATAAATGGTTGTTCCTGTTTTAATAGCTGGACCATCTCCCGGTCTAGTTCATTTAGTTCTGCGAGCGCGAGGATCTCAGGTTTTGCCATTTCAAAGAAGCGTGTAGCCTGGTGAAATTGTAGCATCTTCTTAGGCGATGAGAGGCTCTCATAAAGCCGACTAATAGTCTTTCTTTCTATACCATACCTTAGATCAGCCTCATCGAGCTTCTTCCATATTACGGGGTTTTGGCGTGCCATCTCGATGATGTATTTAGTGGCTCTCACTAAGAGGCATCC
>CALFBV010000163.1 GCA_937951395.1 uncultured Rubritalea sp. | reverse complement strand
TTATCTTCATCCGCATTAAAAATCCGAGTCATCCTTCCTCCAGTCGATATGCGTAAGAGCTTTGATGGCCTTACTGGAGTCTTACGCGAGTTCAGCATCGCTAATCTCAACGCACAATTCCTCTACGTCTTTTCGTAAGCGTCTTTAAATCAGCCTAGGCCAATTTAAAGATGCTTACATTAAAGAGTTGCTCGTTAGATGATGTGGTTGCATGATTTAGTAATGGCGCGGGAGTATGTGATTAAGAAGCGAGAGAGTGGTCCGAGTATGTCTGGGATAGATTATGAGGCGGAGCTGAATGAGCAGCAGTATGCAGCTGTGAGTTCGGATCCGGGGGCTTCTCTGGTGATAGCTGGGGCAGGGTCTGGGAAGACTAGGACGCTGACTTACCGAGTTGCATATCTTCTAGATCAGGGGGTGGAGGCCCGGAATATTTTGTTGCTTACTTTTACGAATAAGGCTTCTAAGGAGATGACTGAGCGTGTGAAGGAACTGATACCTGATGATATTAGTGATTTGTGGGGTGGGACGTTTCACTCGATAGGGAATAGGATTCTGCGTAGGCATGCGGATGAGTTGGGCTTTGATAGGAGTTTTTCTATTTTGGATAGGGATGATCAGAAGGCTCTTATAAAGCCGATCATTAAGAAGGCTGCGGTGGATGTTAAGAATAAGAGGTTTCCTAAGCCGGATTTGTTGTTGTCTATTTTTAGCTTGGTGCTGAATACGCAGGAGAGTTTGGAGGATATTTTGTATCATCGGTATGATTATTTGATGGAGTGGGGGACGGAGATTGAGAAAATTTATCAGGGTTATATCAAGAAGAAGCTGGAGACGAACTCGATGGATTTTGATGATCTGCTTGTTCTATTACTTAAGTTACTGAAGGAGAATGAGGATATTCGGGGTCTGTATCAGAAGAAGTTTCGCTATGTGCTGGTGGATGAGTATCAGGATACGAATATGGTGCAGTGTGAGATCGTAGATCTGTTGGTGGGGAAGAGTAAAAATCTGATGGTGGTGGGTGATGATGCGCAGTCGATTTATTCTTGGCGTGGGGCGGATATGGAGAATATTCTGAAGTTTCATGCTCGGTATCCTGAGGCGGTGACTTATAAGATAGAGACAAATTATCGGAGTCAGCCAGAGATTCTGGAGTTATCTAATGCGGCGATAGCTGCGAATACGGAGCAGATTCAGAAGAAGTTGATGGCTTCTAGAAAAGGAGGTGAGATGGTGCCGGCTTTGTTGGCTCTGGCAGATCCACGTGCTCAGGCGGACTTTGTGGCGCAGCGTGTGCAGGAGTTGATAGATGAAGGGGTGGAGGAGGAAGAAATAGCAGTTTTATACAGGGCGCATTACCAGAGTATGGAGATCCAGATGGAGTTTACTTCGCGGATGATTCCATTTCAAATCACTTCTGGGTTGAGGTTTTTCGAACAGGCTCATGTTAAGGATGTGAGCAGTTATATTCGGTTTGTGGTGAACCGCAGGGATGAGATTAGTTTTAAGAGGATGGTGCTGATGTTACCTGGTGTGGGTGATGCGAGTGCGGATAAGTTGTGGCGAGGTTGGCTAGCGAGTGATGCGGCTAGGAGTGAGAAGTTGCCGATGTCGTTTTCTGATGTTCTGTTAGGTTTTAAAGTGCCTGCTAAGGCGAAGTCTCACTGGGATCAGATGTGTTATACGCTTGATGAGTTGGTTATGTTAGATGGTGATGATGGGGCGAAGTGTGCGGCACCTGCGGATATGATTTATAGCATTCTGGAGGGGGTGTATGAGGAGTATATGAAGAATGCTTTTGATAACTATGAGAACCGGAAGCAGGATATAGGGCAATTGCAGAATTACGCGACTCAGTATACTGACGTGATGGAATTTTTGGCTCAGTTATCGCTGATGAGTAATGTGGATGGGGATCTTTCTAAACGAAAGCAAGAGGAGCAGAAGGGGGTGACGCTTTCTAGTATTCACCAGGCGAAGGGGTTGGAATGGAAAGTGGTGTTTTTGATCTGGCTGGCGGATGGGATGTTTCCGAATGGGAAGATTCTGGAGGCTGAGGATAATAAAATGTTAGAGGAGGAGCGGAGGTTATTTTATGTGGCACTTACGAGGGCTAAGGATCAGTTATATCTTTCTTATCCTATGATGAATCCTAGGAGTTATAGTGGTGAGGTGTTTCAGAATCCTTCTAGGTTCTTAGATGATTTTCCAGCGGAGTTGGTGGATGAGTGGCAGGTTAGTTCTTGGTGAATGAGAGAAGTCTTACTGAGGATTTTTTATACAGAATTGACAAAATTTTTCCGAATTAACAGAATTATTGTGGTTCTGTGTGATAGAGCTATTGTTCTTTCTTGAATTTTGAATCTGTTAGTTTTTTTAGGAAGGCTATTAGGGCGGATTTGTCTTGGGTGCTGTGTTTGGAAAGGTTGGGGGCTAGTTTTTTTGGGGAGCTGTATCTTTCGCTACGCTGTCGGATTTAGAGTCTAGTGAGGTGAGGGTGAGGGTGAGTAGGTGTGCTTCGGGTTCTAGATTGAAAATTTTATCGGGTAACGGTGTTATGTATTGATGCATTTCAGATTTGGCTGTATGAAGAGTGAACTATTTCATTCATAAAAAGTCGCGTTTATTTAATTTGTTCAAGGTGACTCAAAAGACTTCAACCAGTTTAGCGCATTTTTTGTTAAGGTTTTACAGAGTTGTTGTTTATTGGGGATGTCTTTTGGGAGATCGTGGCCCAGCCAGATGACTGCGGTGTGGGTGTTGTTAGATGCTATGACCCAGGCGTGTTTGTAGGCGTAGGCGGTGAGTAGAATGGTTTGTTTGTCTGGAGTGGGGTGTTTGTTAGCTCTGATGAGCATGTTGCGGCAGTTGAGGGCTGCACCTGCTGAGACGGTTTCTTTTTTATGGTGTTCTTGTGAGAAGAGTTTGAGACCTGTGCTGTTTGAGATGTTTTCGATGAAGTAGGACTCAGCTAGTGTGCCTCCATTCTGGATAATGGTGTAGGCATTTGCGACCTGGAGTGGTGAGGCGTAGACGCTGCCGCGGTAGAGATCATCAGCGTTTTCGGACGGCTTGTGGTTGATTTTAAAGCGATTGCAATAGCCTAAGAGGTCTTTAGCTCCGAGTTGCTGACCGGTGATGATTGGCTTGCCCTTGAGTGGGATTTTTCCTCGGTCGAGTGCGGCGAGGTAGATGAGTGGGGTGAATGCGGGGCCGAGTTCTAGCTTGCTGTCTAACGCGCGGTTGTATGGGTATTTGAGATAGTCTGTGCCTCCGATGATAGCGCGAATGGCTCCGTTTTCGTTTTCTAAAACTACGGCTGCGACCTGGAGTGGGGTTTCTTTATTTTGAGGGAAGCTGGAGGTAAGTTTTTGGATGTCTGTAGTGATTTTAGAGGTAAGTTTTTTGTTGATAGTAGAGTGGATGCTAAGTCCACCTTCTTTGATTTCTGAAGTGTCTATAATCTGCTGCTGGTGCCTGCGGATGGATGTGACGGCATAGCTTGTGGTTGATTTTTGTTTGTTTTTTTCGATTAGGTTTAACGGTGCATTTTTAGCGTTTTCTTTTTCTTCTTTAGTGATTTTTTTGATGTCATGCATGCGTTCTAGGACTTGGTCGCGCTGGGCGATGGCTTTTTCTAGATCATTGAATGGTGAGAATATGTGGGGACCACGGATGATGCCTACGATGAGTGCTGATTGTCCGAGAGTGAGCTCACTGGTGGTGACTCCGAAGTAGGTATTTGCAGCTTCTTCAATGCCGTGACAACCGCTGCCAAAGTAGATGCGGTTGAGGTAGTGGGTGAGGATTTCGTTTTTGTCGTATTTAGACTCAACTCTGAGGGTGATGGCGATTTCTAGGAATTTTCTATGGATGGATTTTGATTTGTTGTCGTAGGTGTTTTTGGTGAGTTGCATCGAGATGGTGGATGCTCCTTCTTGGTAGGACATGGAGGTGAGGTTTTTGAGCGTGGCTCGACCTAGGCCCCAGAGGTCGATACCGATGTGGTTACGGAATTTGGTATCTTCTCGTGCAAGTAGTGCTTCGATGAGATGCGGTGGCAGTTCTGAATACTCGATTAGTCTGAGGGTGTCTGATCCCAAAGCTGCTAGTTCAGCACCATTTTCTGCTAGGATGAGGTTTGGCTTGGTTATTTCTGCTACTTTATTGAGGTCATACTGACTGGCTAGGTAGTAATAGAAGAGGGCGATGATAAGAAAGAGGATGGAGCAAGTGGTTCCGATTCTGAACCCGATCCTAAGTAGAGTGCGGAGCCAGCTAGGTGTCCAGGCAGGTAGCTTGGGTCTTTTCTTTCGATCTATGTTGGGCTTATTCATATAGCGTGGATAGAAATTCATTCTACGATGGTGGCGCGTGGTGGTACATTCTGTGAGTCTGGCTCTACGATGATGGCGCGGTTTTTAATAGAGGTGGCCGGGAAGTGAGTGTTGGCGCGCTTCATGTATTCT
>CALFBV010000162.1 GCA_937951395.1 uncultured Rubritalea sp. | reverse complement strand
GACCTCAATCCTATAGAACTGATGTGGAGTAAGGTTAAAAGTATACTTCGAAAAATAGAAGCTAGAAATCCAGAAGATCTAGTCAAAGCAATAGGAACAGCATTAAATAAAGTGACACACTCAGATACTATAGGATGGTTCAATCATTGTGGATATAATTTCATTTAAAACGCACTAAGTCTTCTAGCCGCTCCTGGCTAAGGTTTTTACTCCTTCTTCTTAGGCGCTTTCTTAGCTGCCTTTTTAGCGGCCTTTTTCTTCGCGCCCTTCTTCTTGGCTTCCCTTGGTGGGAACTCGAAGGTTGGGCGACTTGCCTTGAAGTCATAGAGCAAGAACGCTTTGAAGTTTCTCTTGGTTCTATTAGAGATGAAATCTGTCATCAGTGAGCTCTTCTGCCCTTGGAACATGAGTAGTGCATCCTCGCGGCTGACAGGCTGCTGGAGCAGGATCTTGGAGATCTTGATTCCGTTCTGCTCCTTCTTGGTCTTCAGCTCAGGCACACGGTAGAATTTCTCCGTTTCGTAGGCGGTGTATTCTTTGCCTTCGTGCTCAAATTTTCCGATGATCTTATCATCCGTGAGTTCTTCGTCCTCATCGCCATCATTGCCGAAGTCGAATTCTACTTTGAATTTCTTGTTCAGAACAAGCGCAGCATCAAATGGCTTATTAAAGCGAGATTTAAACCCGATCAATGGTCCAACCATGCCTTTGGAGAAGAGCTCGTTTGCCTCTTTCTCCTCTAACAGGCGGCTCGCGATGTGCTTGCCCATACGGAAGTCACACTCTAGCTCGTGACACTCATAAGTGGCGTCAGTTTGCTTGAGGCTCGGTGCTTGGCATTTAGGGCAGGGTGCCTTGATGTCTGGGAATATTTTATTCTTGAGATATTCCGCACGCTTCTTCGCCTTGCCGACGATGTCCTCGGTGAAGTTAATAATCTCTTGCATGAAGTCCTCTCTGCTGAGCTTACCCTTTTCCATCTCGCGCAGCTTGTACTCCCACTCACCAGTCATGGTAGCAGAGGTGAGCGTGTCGACACCGAACCCATGGAGGGTGTCGATGAGGCGTAGCCCATTCGCAGTCACATGGATGTCACGTCCGTCACGGAGGATGTATTTCTGGCGTAGCAGTGCTTCAATAATCGATGCACGCGTAGCCGGAGTTCCAAGTCCTCGCTCAGCCATAGCCTCGCGGAGTTCATCGTCATCGATGGTCTTGCCAGCTCCTTCCATAGCGGAGAGCAGGGTGGCTTCATTAAATCTTGCTGGAGGGCGGGTCTCGTCTTCCTTCATCTCGCAGTGCTCCACAGTAGCGGTCTCACCTTCATTGACAGGACAAAGCTCATCCTTACCAGCCGCGACTCCTACCTCTCTGCCATAGACAGCGAGGAAGCCGGGATCGACTAAAACCTTACCTGTAGTGAGGAATGTATCTGTCTCAGATCCGTGATCTATCTCAGTAAGCCTACGCGTATTCTCGAATACTGCGTGTGGGTAGAAAATGGAAAGGAATCTCTTGCACACTAGGTCAAAGAGTTTCGCCTCATCAGCAGATAGCTTCACAAATCTTCCAGTAGGGATGATCGCAAAGTGATCAGAAATTTTCGAGTTATTGAAGACACGCTTAGTAGGAATCATGAGATTCTTATCGAGAATATGCTTCGCATAGGGAGCTAGCGGTGCGTGATCTTTAGCAACTGCTCCGATGGCATCCTTCACCTCACTCACGTAATCCTCAGGCAAGTAACGGGAGTCAGTTCTTGGGTAAGTGAGCATTTTATGGCGCTCATAGAGTGCCTGAGCGATGCGTAACGTATTACGTGCAGAGAATCCAAACCTACTAGAGGCTTCACGTTGTAGCGTAGTGAGGTCATAGAGCTGAGCCGGCGCTTGCTTCGTTGGCTTCTTTGTCTCAGTGACTGTTCCCGTTTTACCAGTGCAGCGGTCTGCTATCTGCTGAGCTAGGGATTTATCCCAGATGCGCTCAGCACGTGAGTGCGGATTCGCTGGGTCCTTCGCCCATGAAGTATCGATCCATTTGCCGTCATAATGTCCAGCAGAAACACCGAACTCCGCATGAATTTCTGCATAAGGAGTAGGCTCGAACGCACGGATTTCTTTCTCACGCTTAGCTAGAATAGCCAGCGTAGGAGTCTGGACACGTCCTGCGGATGTGATGTTAAATCCACCATGGCGTGAGCGGAAACAAGTCAGTGCACGAGTAGAGTTCAGCCCTACGAGCCAGTCAGACTCGGAGCGGCACTTGGCAGCATCGCCTAAGTCTTGCATTTGCTCAGCGGTGCGCATCTTGCCCCAGGCTTCGAGGATGGCGTTATTCGTCATGGATTGCATCCAGAGGCGCTGAACTGGCTTATCGACCTTACCTAGTTCTAAAATATAATTGAAGATGAGCTCACCCTCACGGCCGGCATCACAAGCATTCACGATAGCGGACACGTCCTTGCGACGCGCCAGACGGAGAACCTGTTTAAGACGCGCCTCAGATTGCTCTATCGGCTGGAGCTCAAATTTCTTAGGAACCGCCGGCAACACATCAAACTTCCAAGGAAGGTTTTTCCCATTCGGTCCGGTAGGCATTTTCAGCTCTACTAGGTGACCCACCGCAGAGGTGATCACGTGCGTATCGTTCTCAAAATAGTAGTCGCGGCCTTTCCCTTTCTTTTCAAATTTCCCCACATTGGGTGCCTTCGCTAAGGACTTAGAGAGATCTGTAGCAACGGAAGGTTTTTCTGCAATGATGAGAGTCTTTGACATGGTTAGGTTTCAATTAAGACGGAAATATCGATTTGGAAAGGCAAATTTTCCCCTCAGGTTGATTTAGTTGCTTATTATAGTGAGTTCTTCGCTGAAATAGGTTTTTTTCTTCAATGTATGTGACATGTGTCGCTCTGAGTCTCGAAACAAAAAAGCGTGCCAACGAATGATCGCGGGCACGCTTGGGTAATTGTTTTGTAACTAAATGATTACTTAGCTGCTTTCATTTGCTCTTTCATCATAGGAAGGCGGGTCTCTTTGAATGAGCGGAGTTTCTTACCATTCTTACTCTCAGGTGCTAGGGCGATGGCTTCATCCATGACCTTCTCAACACCAGCAATGTCCTGAACCATGAATAGTGGATTAAGCTTCATTACGAGAACGGTCTGCTTGTCTTCACCAGTGAACTTGCTGTCTGCGATGTATGCATCAATCTTAGCAATGGCACCTGCGGAGTCATTTGCGCGGAGAGCGGTGTTGACGTCTACCTCTAGGGTCTTGAGTCCCGCTAGAGCTTTCTGCTTAGCGGTGAAGCCAGTTTCGTCCTTAGGGTCTAGCTTACCTACTTCTGCGATGAGCTCGGAATACTGGCTGTGATAATCCGAAGGAACAGCATCGAGTGCTGCAACAAGTGCCTTAGCTTTATCCACACCTTCAAGTTTAGCCGCTGCAGCGAGTGCTTCGTCACGCTTGGTCATCATAGCAGTAAGTCCATCTAGGTGCTTCAAGTAAGCACCAGGTCCACCAGCTTGGTAGCCAGTTCTAGCGAAAGGAAGTCCCTTAGAATCTAGAAGCAGGATGGTCGGGAATACACGGACACCGTATTTTTTCTGGAGTTCCGCATTTTGCTTCTGAGTTGCCTCAGAAATCTTGGATTTATCTTTCGGGAAATCGATCTGCACGAGCACGAATTTATCCGCAACGCCTTTTTTGAATTCATCGTGTTTGAAAACTTCGTCCACGAGCTTGATGCACCAACCGCACCAGTCAGTGCCGGTGAAGTCTACGAGTAGTGCTTTATTTTCCTTCTCAGCTTGAGCCTTAGCCGCTTCGAAATCCGTTAACCAGTCTTCACCACCGGCAGATAGGAAAGGAGTAGTCATTGCAAGTGCTAGACCTGTGAGGCTAGCGAGTAGTGTGTTCTTTTTCATCATTTTTATCGTTTAGTTAAGTATGTTCTTAAAGGGAGATTAAACTCCAGTGATAAGATATGCCTTTTTGGCTCATTAGACCAAGCTGTATCTCTATGCTAACGCGCTGGAAGTAGGGTATTGTCTAATCATTAATAATCCAGTATCTCATTCTTTGAGGGTACATTTTTTTTCATCCATTTTTCCTATATATTACAAAGAAAACTCACATAACTGTTCCATCGAACACCTTTTTCGTTGCTGTGAACACTAGTTTCTGCTAATTTCCCGTCATCAGGAAGAGCCAGATACGCTCAAATTCACCTAACTAACTACAGATCAAACTCAAATAACACCAACAACGACTACCATTATGGCCAAAGAAACAGCAGTAGACAAAGCAGCAGAAAAGATCGCAACCGCGCGTAAGAAAAACCTCGATCTCGCAATCACTCACATTCAGAAAGAGTTTGGTGAAGCAGCCATCATGCGTATGGGCGATGAAAACTGTATAGATGTGGACGTCATCCCTACAGGTAATCTTTTAATTGACCGCGCACTCGGAGTCGGTGGATTCCCACGCGGAAGAATCGTAGAAGTCTACGGACCAGAATCATCAGGTAAGACCACCCTCACCCTCACCGTCATCGCGCAGGCTCAGAAACAGGGCGGACTAGCAGCATTTATCGATGTAGAGCACGCGCTAGACCCACAATACGCCCAGAAACTAGGAGTAAATATGGATGACCTGCTCGTTTCCCAGCCCTCATCCGGTGAAGAAGCTCTCCAGATCTGTGAGACGCTCGTCCGCTCAAATGCGATAGATGTAGTAGTCCTAGACTCCGTAGCAGCACTAGTTACTAAGCAAGAGCTCGCAGGCGAGATAGGGGACTCAACAGTGGGAGCACAGGCGAGACTCATGTCTGCCGCCATGCGTAAGCTAACTAGTTTCATCTCAAAGGCGCGCACATGCTGCATCTTTACGAACCAGATCCGTGAGAAAATTGGAGTCATGTTCGGTAGCCCAGAGACCACGCCAGGTGGGCGCGCGCTTAAATTCTTCTCATCCGTTCGTGTAGACATCCGCCGTATTGGCCAGATTAAATCCACAGACGGAGTCGTCACCGGTAACCGCACCAAGATCAAGATCGTCAAAAACAAAGTCGCCCCACCATTCACCGAGGCAGAATTTGACATCATTTACGCGGAAGGCATCTCATCCGTAGGCTCCATGCTAGATCTAGCTCTAGAATATGACATCGTCATCAAGCGTGGCTCATGGTTCAGCTACGATGGCAACCAACTCGCCCAAGGCAGAGACGCGGCCAAAGAAGCCCTCAAGGAAAACAACGAACTCTACACCGAAATCGAGGAAAAAGTAAAAGCAGAGCTTAAAAATAAGAAAGGGAAATAAGCAGAGCATTTAGTAAGCTTATAATCTAAACACACGGGGGAGTACCATGTCATTCCAAGATCCCTATCAAACTCCAACGTCCAATCCTCAAAACGAGGAAGCAGATGACGCAGATGACGCAGATGTTAGGCTCTGGTTACCGCAAGCCATGATGATGGCAGAGCAAGGTAAATCCGAGCTGAGCATCCGCCTTTTCTTCAAGCAAAAAGGAATCGATGAGCAGTATTTAGATCATGCAGTTCAGCAAGCCTATCAGAAAGGGCTGAAAAATCATCGAAAAGGCAACAGACCTTTTCAGGTCCTAGGCTGTATATTTATTCTAGGCTCCATTTCATGGCAAATTTTCTGTGGAAGGTTCATGTTCATCATGCTCTTACCCATTGCACTAGGTTATGGTTTATTGAATGGTGTCTATCTAAGAGGTAAGTAGTGATCAAGTTCCTAGAATATTGATATAGAGTACGATTAGAAATCGTAATGGGATTCATGAAGCTGTGGCTCTGATAAAAACTAGTTGTCTTAGTTGTTTTACAGAGTGGTATCAGTATTAGCAGAGCAAGCAGAGCAAGCAGAGCATTCGCTTCATAAAAAAGGGAGCCTCATTTTCATGAGGCTCCCTTGGTGATTATTTGTTTAGCTAGATCCTAAGACCTAGAGGTCGTTGTACATCTGGAAGCCTTCTTCTGGTTTGAGACCGTCATGGACGACTCCTTTAACAGCCTTCATCATTGCGAGTGGCTTCTCTGACTGGAATACGTTGCGTCCCATGTCTACACCAGATGCACCGCAGTTGATTGCCTTATAGCAAAGGTCAAGTGCTTCTAGCTCAGGGAGCTTTTTGCCACCTGCGATAACGATTGGCACTGGGCATGCAGCGACTACGTTCTCGAATCCTTCTGTGTAGTAAGTCTTCACGATGCTAGCACCGTTCTCAGCACATACGCGTGAAGCTAGACCGAAGTAACGTGCGTCACGAGCCATTGCCTTACCTACTGCTGTAACACCCATTACTGGGATGTCATACTTCTGGCCGATGTCTACTAGGTTGCTGAAGTTGCGGATAGTGATTGCCTCTGTCTCAGCGTCACCTACTGCAAGCATTGCTGCCATGCATGATACGTTGAGGCGGATAGCGTCTTCCTCAGAGATGAGAACGTTGTCGTTCATTTCTGTAAGGATAGTAGTCCCTGTATCTGTACGAAGGCAGAGTGGCTTACTGTTCTCAGGTGGGATGGATGAGCGGATCATTCCACGGCAACCCATGAGGCAGTCTGCCTCTTCTGCGAGTGGCGCGATGTTGAGGTCGATGCGCTCAAGACCAGATGTAGGTCCCATGAGGAATCCGTGGTCAAATGCGAGCATGACTGTGCGTCCTGACTGCTTGTTGAAGATACGAGACATGCGGTTTTTGATGCCCCATGACTGGTTTGCAATACCTTTGAGGTAAAATTTGCTAGTGTCTGCTGGTGTGTTGTGACCGAAGTTGTCTCCGTCTCTGATGTCGTCTAAGTCTGCCATAATGGTAGT
>CALFBV010000161.1 GCA_937951395.1 uncultured Rubritalea sp. | reverse complement strand
ATGAAGCAAGAGTAGCCAATGATAAAGTGGCTTTAGCTGCTCGTAAACGTCGTCTCAAAGAGAAGCTATGTAAGGAAGTAGCTAACCAGACTGGACGCTTGTTCGACCCAGAGGTCCTCACTATCGTATGGGCGCGTAGGTTCGCTGGATACAAGCGTGCTAACCTCGTTTCTAGAGATCTAGAGAGGTTTGGTCAGATGCTGGAGCGCACGAATAAGCCAGTGCAGATTATCTGGGGAGGTAAGCCTTATCCTAAGGATTATGATGCGATCGAAGAGTTCAATGCTCTCTGTGACCTTACTAAAGAGTTTGCTAATGCAGCAGTTCTTGTTGGTTATGAGTTAGAGTTATCTAGACTCATGAAAGACGGATCAGACCTGTGGTTGAACAACCCTATTGTAACTCAGGAGGCATCTGGAACATCTGGCATGACTGCTGCAATGAATGGTAGCGTAAATATTTCCACCTATGATGGCTGGGTATGTGAGTTTGCTAAATCAGGACACAATTCATTCCTCATTCCAGAGGCTGATCTGAACCTCTCTCCAGAAGCAAGAGACCAGCATGATCTGCTAGGATTTCACCAGCTCATGGACACAGAAGTTCTGCCTATGTATTATAGAAATAAAGATGCTTGGTGGGACGTAGTGCTCAACAGCATGAACGATGTTGTGCCATTTTTCGATTCTGACCGTATGGCAGATGAGTACTATAAGAGTATCTACAAAAGCTAAGATAAATGTTTAGAGAGGGATTTTGATTCCATCTTGTATGCGAGATTGCTCAGCGGTGAATCCTATGAGATGTCCGCTGATGGAATTTTCGATCAATGATGCTGACGAGGTGTTATTACCGTTAATGATGTCACTTAGTGCTGTGATGAGTCCATAGTCACCTCCACCATGTCCTGCGTATTCACTTTCAGTTAAGTCCGGGAGAGTGATTTTCTCAATTTCACCATTGTAGTGATCGCGGATTAGGAGGTCGGTGTCAAACTGCTCCTTGATGGCATCACCACCACGGAGGGATGCTTTAGTGCCATAGATTTCTAGCGTTCTACCACAATCAAAAGCAGTCATGGAAAGTGTGGCAGAAGCACCGTTTTCAAATTCCATGAGCACTTGCTGGTGATCCACTACATCGTTGTCACATTTGTAAACACAGCGTCCCCAGGGAGAAATTTTTAGCCACTCAATGACTTCCTGAGTCTCTCTTTTCTTCGTAGGGTCTGGATAAACCATGTTTAGCCAGCGTTCTCTGTCTGTGGTGTATCTGAGTGCGCTATAGAGGCAGGTTTCAGCGTGGGGACAGCCATCAGTGCATCGGTCAGTGGCTCCCTCTGGCGCGTGCTTCTCAGAAAAGTGGGAAATGCCGCCTATGGAAGATACTGATTTACATGGAGAGTCCATCAGCCAGGCAATGATGTCAGTATCATGGCTGCACTTAGCAATGATCATCGGAGTGGAGTCTGTGGACTTGGCCCAGTGGCCACGGACAAATGAGTGTGCTTGATGATAAGCATCTACGCCTTCATGGGCACGAATGGATACAATGTTTCCAAGCTTTCCAGAATCCACTATTTCTTTCACCTTTGCATAAAAATCAGTATAGCGTAGCACAAAACACAGCACTATTTTCCGGTCATATTTCTTAGCTAACTCTGCCAGTTCTTTTATCTCATTGATGCTCTGAGCTGCGGGCTTTTCAAGGAGGAGATGGTAGCCGAGTTCCAGGGCTTTCTTAGCTGGTTCAAAATGGTAGTGATCCTGTGTGGCTATGATCATGAGATCTGCCATCTTAGGCTGATCTAGTAGTTCTTCAGCTGAGCTGTATGATTTGAAATCTGGATTGTTGGATGTTTTACGTATCGCATCCACTCGCGAAGCTACAGGGTCGGCACCAGCTATGATCTCAAACTGATCATTCAAACTCATGGCAATCTTAGAATAGGTGCGAGAACGTGAGCCACAACCGCATAATACTAAAGAAAGTTTAGAAGACATATTAGGGTGATGAGTATAGAGAGTGGCAGGGAGCCAGATTGAGCTTTTAAAGGATCTAAAAATATTTAGAAAATACCACCGACCGGGATCGAACCGGTACGCCCCGAAGGACACCAGATTTTAAGTCTGGGGCGTCTACCAATTCCGCCACGGTGGCCTTTCTAAAAATTTATAAGAAAGGATAGAAAACTGTGTTTTCTTTTTTCTGATGGCGCAGATTACTGTCGAGATTTGATTTCGTCAATAGCAGCTTTCAAATATTTTTTGTCATCTTCACTTGCCCTTGGTAGTAAGTTGTTTATGCTAGTTATTGAGTCGGCTGTTCCGACTTTGCTCAGGATGTTAGCCGCTGATCTGAAGTGAGTTTCGTCCAACGAGGGCAGAGTGGAGATGACTGCCTTCTCGCCTCTCTTTTTCGCTCTGATTAGATGATTTTCCCATAACAGATTACCTTTTTTAGATGCCCATTGTATTGCTAGAATTTCTTCTGATCCAGGGATCTCTATATCTGCAAGGTAATTCATTACGGACCTGTGCATTTGTGCTGTGCCTGCGATCTTCTTAGCATAATCTAGTATGTTTTGATCATTGTTGTATTCGGGTAGATTCCAGTGGTATAGTGTGGTTATTGCTTGTCTAGATACCTCATGATCGTTGATGTTAATTAGTTCGGAGAGGGCGGTCGCTATATCAGCCTGTCTTCCTTTGGAGGTGGCAGTCTCTAGTCTCTTCGCCGCGTCCATCTGCTTAGCACGATCAATGCCTCTGAGTTCTGAGTGGTTGGCATTGAAATATTCAGGGTGATTAGGATTAGTTGTTAACTCAGTGGACCTTCCTTGAAGAGTACTTCGATCCACTACTATTTCTATTACCTTGAGCGCTGTTCTGATTTCATTCATTTCTTGGGGCTGTCCAAATCTCTTGGTAATCTCAAAAACACGCTCTATCGGAGTATCAGTGACAAAGGTAAGTAAGGTCGCTGATTCACCATTGATTTCTCTGCCATATGGATATTCTACTGGTGTATCTTGCAGTCCTAGTTGGTATTGTAGATAAGGCAGAATGATATCGAGGTCTGCCCCTTTTGAGTTTACTAGAACAATGGCTTTTAAATCATTTGGATTATCAAGTGAAATTCTAGCTGCTTCTACCTTTTCAAAGCCGATGTTTGTTTTGTATGCTTTCAGCTGTTGATTGAATATTTCTTCCTGGGAATCAGATTTTTCTTTATCGGTAGTCTCAGACTCAATAATGGACTCAGTAATTATTTTAGAATCTAGCACTTCAGGGTAAATGAATGGCATGGCCACTAGAGACCCTCCAAGTATGAGTGACAGTAGCAAACCCTTCGACTTATGTCTAGAGCCAAGGATAATTAAACTAGATCCTGTTAGGGCTACGAATCCCGCGAGGATGAATCTCTTTGTATTGTCTAGTCCCTCGAGCATACCTTCTTCTCTACCACCGAGGAGGAAGAGTGCTATAAATGAGAGAATAAAGAGAGTTCCTGCGCAAATCATCAAGGTTTTCAGAGGTTTAGGAGGTTGAGCATAATCTGCGCTCACATTCTGGTAATTGGCAGTTTGAAATGCCACCTCATTATTCTTAGCAGACTCGGATGATGGAGATTTGGAGTAAACTTCAGCATTAGCATCTGATTTTTCACCAGGATAGTGCTTTCTCTGTCTAACTATAGCCGAACCTTCTACTTTGAATCTATCATCGCAGGCACCACATTCCACCATTCTGCCGATGTATGATTCAGTGACCGCGAACTTCTGTCCGCAAGATGTACATTTGATTTGGATTTTGTCCATGTTAGATTAAATATTGTGATGAGATGTTAGTTAAGAGGTTGTTTTGGGGGCTATCTGAGAATTAACCTGTTAAAGATATTAGTCTGCTAGAGAAGCTATTCGTTCGATTTTATTTTGCCAGCACGAATTCATGATTTACTTCGCCCTCATCATACTTTAGTCCATTCCTATGAGCAAGGTACATATTGATCTAGCAGACAGAAGTTATGATGTCTGGTGCGACTACGGGGTGTTAGACTCCCTTGGTGAAAAAATTGCATCTCTTAAGCTTTTAACGCAGTGCGCTATGATTACTGACTCTAATGTGGAAAGTTTTTATGCTGAGTCTGTCATGGCTGACTTGGTAGCATCAGGACTGAGCGTTTCCCGACACGTTGTAAAGGCTGGTGAAGCAGCTAAGAGTATGAATAACGTGGAGATGCTCTGCCGAGAGATGACTCAAGCTGGGCATGGGAGGAAATCTTTCGTCCTAGCACTGGGAGGGGGAGTAGTAGGTGATCTTGCAGGCTTCGTTGCTGCGGTATTTTACCGTGGTGTCCCATTCGTGCAGATCCCTACCACCATCGTTTCACAGGTGGATAGCTCAGTAGGGGGCAAGACAGGTGTGAATATCGCAGAGGGGAAAAACCTCGTTGGAGCCTTTCATCAGCCTAAGCTAGTGATCGTAGACCCTAAGACCTTGAGCTCCTTACCTGGACGTGAGTATCGGGAAGGGTTCGCAGAGGTGATCAAGCACGCAGCGATCCGTGATGCGGCGATGTTTGATGATTTGGAAAAGCTGGATCCATCAGATCAGCAGCCGCCGGCAGAGTTATTAGCGAGGAATCTAGCCATTAAGGCACGTGTCGTAGAAGAAGATGAGCAGGAGCTAAATGACACTCGTGCCTTGCTAAACTTCGGTCACACTATCGGTCACGGTATTGAGGCTAGCCTGCCCTATGGTGAGCTGCTTCATGGAGAAGCTATTTCATTAGGTATTCGAGCGGCAGTCTATCTGTCACAGAAGCGTAGCACACTCTCTACTGAGGAAGGCGCCCGCATTTTAGCATTGTTAGAGGCGTTCCAGCTGCCGCTAGTTCTCGATGAGAACATAGCGACTGCAACAATCATGCAGAAACTCCTGACCGACAAGAAATTCTCCAGTGGATCGATCAGATTCGTGCTGCTAAAAGCGCTAGGGGTAAGTTTTGTCTCAGATGAGATAGCCGAGGAAGATCTACGAGATGCGATAGAGCATCTGCGAACACCTTATTAGGAAATTAAATAATATCTAAAAGGTCACTTAGAGAGTAGATGAAATGATCCGCGCTCTCCCTTACTTTTTGGCGATCAGTGTATTTGCCGTATCCTACGAATAGATCGACTCCATCTTTAGTCTCTAGATCAGAAACTCCATCACCGACCATGATGATGCGCTCTGGAGAAAATTCCTTCTTTAGCTTAGCGATGATTTCAGGCTTACCTCCATTATAAGTAGTGGGGTAGGTGTCATCAAATTTTACGTAGTTCCCATCACGGTCTAACAGAAGAGGAACCGCTTCTATTCTCTTGATTTTTAGAAATTTAGCCAGAGGCTCGATTAATCTTTTAAATCCACCAGAAAGAATTATTGGAGTGTAGCCCCTCTTTCTTAGCTCTGAAAGCGTAGCCATAGCGCTAGGTTCCACCGTTTGGATATAGAGCTTAGCCACTTCTTCACAAGTAGCGTGATCTGGCTGGATGATTTCTAAGCGACGTGCAAACACTTCGTCCAGCGCAACCTCTCCATTCATCGCGGCATTGGTGAGAGCCTCTACTTCTTTGAATATCTTAACACCCTTCACACGTGCTAATTCATCGATGCCTTCAATAGAAGAGAGCGTGGAGTCACAGTCAAAGACGATTAGTTTTGTAACAGTAGTAGTCATTATAAATTCTTGTATTGTTTGAGGATAGGAATATCTGCATCAGCCCAGTCTAGGTCAGCAGCTTGGGAGAGATTTACCCAGCGGATGTCAGCGTGTTCTATAGGGGTAGGCGTGGATGGCCCATTGATTTCGCAGAGGAAAGGGGATAGCGCAATCTCAAAATCTGGGTAATGGTGGATCACGGTATTCATCTGCTTGATGATAGAA
>CALFBV010000160.1 GCA_937951395.1 uncultured Rubritalea sp. | reverse complement strand
AAGCCTACTTTACTCGCCTTCTTCTGGAGTTTAGCCGCCTTCAGCATCGCTGGCAGACCATCGCCTACACCGTGGAGGTAAGGTTTTTCCTCGCTGCCTTTTTCTTGGCGTTTAATTTCATCCCACTGACTCAGCACACCTTCCGTATCATCTACTGCACTATCACCAAAAACATGTGGATGCCTGCGGATCAGCTTCTCAGAGATCCCACGCGCTACATCATTCATATCATATCTCCCAGCCTCCTGCGCCATCTCAGAATGAAACACCACCTGCAACAACAAATCCCCAAGCTCCTCCTCCAAATGCGGATGGTCCTCCCTCCTGATCGCATCCACCACCTCATAAGCTTCCTCAATGAGATTAGAAATCAGACTCTCATGCGTCTGCTCCGCATCCCACGGACACCCCCCAGGAGCCCGCAGTCTATGCATTATCGCCCTTAACCGCTCCATCTGCATCCCAGGTGTAGAGCACTCCATCATTTCTTGATCAGTCATTTTTTGATGCAAATTTTAGCATTTCTTTTTCCTCATCTGTTAGATTCCCTATCCCCTCAGCAGAGACCTTCTCCAAAATCCTATCAACCTCAGCCTCGCGCTTGCTGACGCTCATGTTGAGGATAGTGCGAGGTTTCATTCCTGAACCTCGCTTGACACTCTTTTGAGCCGCTTTTTTACGCTTCGCTGACTGCTTAGACTTCTTCTTACCTCCTAGGTCCAGCCATTTCAAATTCTTCATACAGAGAAAACTGACCCCTACGCCACTCAGATGGGCGAGAGTTTCTGCTGGATCAGCTCGCTGGACGATCGCCATCACTACGAGGAACCCGATCAACCCTATCACGAGCGTCTTGAGCTTCATCGGCACTGGTGGGATGAGAAGCTGAACGGTTTGGTCTGGATACATCATTGCCACTGCGACTAGCACCGCCATGCTTAGACCAGTAGCACCCGTCAAGGGAGTCAAGCTAGTGGAACTCATCACGGAATAAACAACCGCACCTATAAGAGTCGTGTAGATCAGCAACATGGAAAACCTACGTGAGCCTATTGCTGGCTCAGCTAACTTCCCGAACACGAAAAACGTAATCATACTAAACAGCCAGCTACCAATATTAAAATCAATTAGCGGATAGGTCACCCATCGCCATATTTCATGTAGAACTCCATTACCTATCGCAAAATGTGGTTTCAGTCTCCCGAAAGAATCCCCCATCCCCACGATGTCTACCAAAAAACTTACCCCTAGGATGATCAGCATCCACTTCGTCACTGGAGCAGCGGCAAAGCGCGATATATTATTTGTAGGATACTGTCTCATAAAATCAATCAACCCATACACCCCACCTAACGGCTTAGCAACCAATTAGCAACTATCCTCACCAATCACTAATCCCCCTCTTCTTCAATCTCCACCTCAACTCCACCTGACATCAGATCTTGGAATTCCTTGGTCCATCTCAGTGACTGTTTATGACTCATGTATTCGGAAAGATGGCCAAGCATATTGGTAGACGACTGTTTTTCGTCTCCTGCTTTGTAGCATTCCATCTCCTTTTTCCATAGCAACTCTGGGTAGTCGTTTGCTTTCCATTTGAGGAATTCTGGCGACACTACGTCTTTCTTCATTCCTACCCGAGACGATGAAGGCACCTTGCCCCAGTTTTTACGTATTAACCCCTCGTGCTCGATCCGTTTTTTCCAGGCACCACGGAGGCGACTTACGGACGTGGTGTTCCTGAGTGGAGGCATGACCACCTTATCATAGATCTCGCTAATTTTGAGGGGAGAAAGCGGCCAATCTTTCGCTTCCAATCCATTAATATCGTATGCTTTGGCATAGACGGAACTCAACACATCCTGATTCAAGAGTCCTCGGTGGTCTTTTAGTACCTCATAATCATCCATGATGGCATCTATTTTACTCAGCGCCTTTATGGCCAATGACTGAATATCATCTGGGTTCACTGATGCCTCAATGCTGAGTAAAAGCCAGTTTAGCTGATGCTGTAGTGCGCGGCGAAATTCTGGTGTATCTTGTTTCTCCTTATGCATACGCTTCCAGTCTCTAAAATCTTGTGATGACTTCTTTTCGTCAGTGAAATTGGCTTTCTCGATGCATTTTAGGTAGAGATCATGCGCTGCCGCATCACTTGTGATCGCGTTACGGTATGCTCGTAGAGCCATTGAAAATCGGTTTTTAGAAGAGTTCTCAGCAGCCTCTCTTAATAACTCTAGCTTTTTGAGAAATTCTTTCCTATCCGCAGCGCTCAGATTTTCCTGTAGAGCCTGACTGGTCAGTACAGAGACCATCAAAAGTAGAATCGCTAGAGCTCTCCTCGATATAATTTGAATTTTCATACTCATACAACTAGCTATCTGAGTCACTAATCACAACCTAATACTTCCCATTTTCAGTAAAATCGCAACAATCTCGAAAAAAATCAATAGAAGGATTGCCAAACGTGGATTTACCTCGTATAGACCCGCATCATTTTATGCCTCAATAGGCAACAACCAAAAAGTAAATTATTATGTCTGACCTCAGCAAATACAGAAACATCGGAATCTTCGCCCACGTAGACGCGGGAAAGACTACTACCACAGAACGCATACTCAAACTCACCGGTAAGGTGCATAAAACTGGAGAAGTTCACGATGGTGAAGCCACCACTGACTTCATGGATCAAGAGCAGGAGCGTGGAATCACGATCCAATCCGCTGCTACTTCATGTTTCTGGGATGATCACCGTTTCAACATCATTGATACTCCAGGACACGTTGACTTCACTGTTGAAGTTTACCGTTCACTTAAGGTGCTCGACGGTGGCGTAGGTGTATTCTGTGCTTCAGGCGGAGTTGAGCCTCAGTCAGAGACTAATTGGCGTTATGCTAACGAATCTGCAGTTGCTCGTGTTATCTTCATCAACAAGATGGACCGTGTAGGCGCTAGCTTCCTAGGAGTTGTCGACCAGATCAAAACGATCCTCGCTGCTAAGCCACTCATCATGGTTCTCCCTATCGGAGGTGAGAACGACCTCAAAGGAGTCGTAGATCTTCTCACCATGAAAGCATGGGTATGGGATGACTCAGGTCTTCCAGAGAACTACGAGATCCAAGACATTCCAGCCGACATGGTTGACGAATGTGAGAAATACCGCGCAGAGCTCATCGAAACAGCTGTAGAGCAAGACGATGAACTAATGATGGGATACCTAGACGGCAATGAGCCTTCTCTGGACGAGCTTAAAAAGTGCATCCGTAAAGGAACGATCGCACTCGACTTCTTCCCTACTTACTGTGGATCAGCATTCAAAAACAAAGGTATCCAGAACGTCCTCAACGCTGTTGTAGAATTCCTACCATCACCTACAGAAGTTCCACCTCAGCCAGAAGTGAACCAAGAAGGTGAAGAGACTGGCGAATTTGCTATCGTTTCGACTGACAAGCCACTCCGCGCACTTGCATTCAAAATCATGGATGACAAATACGGAGCACTCACATTCACACGCATCTATTCAGGTATCCTCAAAAAAGGCGACACCGTGCTAAACACCTTCACAGGTAAGACTGAGCGTGTAGGCCGTCTTGTAGAAATGCACGCAGACGAGCGCATCGAGCTAGATCAAGCACAAGCTGGTGACATCATCGCACTCGTTGGTCTCAAGAACGTTCAGACTGGTCACACACTCTGTGATCCCAAGTCTCCTGCTACACTTGAGCCAATGGTATTCCCTGAGCCAGTTATTTCTATCGCCGTAGCTCCTATCGATAAAGCAAACGCTGAGAAACTCGGTGTTGCGATCGGTAAGATGGTGAAAGAAGATCCTACATTCCTCGTTGAGACTGACGAAGATTCAGGTGAGACCATCCTTAAGGGAATGGGAGAGCTTCACCTTGATATCAAAGTTGACATCCTCAAGAGAACTCACAACGTAGAAGTAACTGTAGGTGCACCTCAGGTGGCATACAGAGAGACTATCACTCAAAGAATCGAAGACAGCTACACTCACAAGAAGCAGTCTGGTGGTTCCGGTCAGTATGGTAAGATCGACTACACTATCGAGCCAGGCGAGCCAAACTCAGGCTTCGAATTCGAATCAACAGTAGTTGGAGGAAGTGTTCCTAAGGAATTCTGGCCAGCGATTAAGAAAGGCTTCGAAACATCAATGGTCAAAGGTGTCCTTGCTGGATACCCACTCCTTGACGTTAAGGTAACGCTTACAGATGGTGGACAGCACGCTGTTGACTCCTCTGCGGTTGCCTTCGAGATCGCCGCTCGTGGTGGTTACCGTCAGTCTATCCCTAAAGCAGGACCACAGCTCCTTGAGCCTATCATGAAGCTAGACGTCTTCACACCAGAAGACCACGTAGGTGACGTTATCGGTGACCTCAACAGACGTCGCGGAATGATCCAAGCACAAGAGACTACTCCTACCGGTGTTCGCATCAAGGCAGAAGCAGCCCTTTCTGAGATGTTTGGATACATCGGTGACCTTAGAACCATGACATCAGGCCGTGGCCAGTTCTCAATGGAGTTCGCACAATATGCAGCATGCCCTAAGAACATCTCTGAAAAGGTGATCAAAGAAGCAGCTGAGCGCGAAGCCGCTAAGTAACCCTAAATAAGCTAACTCATAATTTCAAAGCCGTTCTGGAGAAATCCAGAGCGGCTTTTCCGTTTCAAGCATTCACCTGTTGCTCAACTCCCTAACAATTAAGCTTTTCACCTATCTCAGAAATCTCTATTTCATAACCTATGAATCCACTTACCGGCTTCAGTCAATATTTACTCGCATCACTCATCCTCGTCTCACCTATGATCGCTAAAGATGTGATTCTCATCACGTCACTAGATCTAGTAGATTCATGGAAACCATTTGCAGTGTGGAAAGAAAAACTTGGGAAGTCTGTGGAAATTATTTCAACTGATGCTATCTCAGAGAAGCACAAAGGAACAGATATTCAGGAAACAATTCGTCTTTGCGTGCGCGATCACATCGATAACAACGGCACTAAATGGATCATCCTAGGTGGGGATAGCCTACCTGGCGGGAAAGGCATCGTTCCAGATCGCGATACGCAGCATAGAAATATGTGGGGTGAGAAAGATGACATCCCTACTGACATTTACTTTTAAGCTATTCTAAGCTAAAAATCTTATTCCTATATTACAAAGTCACCGTTTTGAATGAGGGGTATTTCTTTTCCTAGGCCATCGTAGCCAGTGACATCTACTTCTGGCCCACCAATCATGAAGTCTGTGTGGACGATGCTGACGTTGATTCCTGCTGCAGTTTTCTCGTCATTAGTCATGCCTGTGGCTCCTGGCACTGGCATAGGATATCCGCTACCGAGAGCTACGTGACAGCTAGCATTTTCATCATAGAGGATGCAGTGGAAAACGTGTCCGTTCTGGAAAATTGTTGATGAGCCATCCACTAGAGCTAGCTCGCCTAGATAGCAGGCGTTCGGACACATTGCAAAGTAGTCATCGAGGACATCTTTATTAGCCTTTGCTCCGTAGCTGATGACCTTTCCGTCTTCGAACTCAAACCAAGCGCCCTCAACCGTTCTATCTAATACAGTGACTGGGCGGACGACTTGCACTCTCCCTTCTGTTCCACGACTGTCAGGGGTACTGAAGCACTCCTCTGTTGGGAGATTTGGCATGAAACTGTTGTCACTGTTCTTATCTGTTGGAATTCCACCACCGATCCATCTAGCGCCAGCGATGCATTTCACCTTAAGATCTGTTCCAGGCCCTCTAAATCTTACCTCTGCGAGATTAAGTTCACTGAGCTTTTCGCATCTATCTTGCAGGATCTGCCCCTTTTCTCTCCAGTGCTCGCTTGGGTCATCGGCATCTAGATTTAAAATTTTCACCATCCCTAGCCACAGCTTTCTTTCCACTTCTATGGATGGCTCTAGATTGTAAACTTTCGCAGCCCATTTAGGAGTAGGCAGAGCTGCCACGCACCAAGTAATCTTTCCCGTTCCACAGGCATCGCTCACAGGTTTTCCTGAGATACTCTGCACCTTTTGAATGATCCCTAAGCGATGACTATCGAACGAGCCCATTAGATCTGGCTCAGTAGGTCCGAATAGACTTATTCTCGCCCATCCTTCGTTGATGTAAGTTTCATTTTTCTTGTCACTCCAGCTCACTAATTTATCAAGATTTTCTTCTGATCCATACTCGACACGAGCTTTGAGTAGACCGGGATCATTTGCTTCCACTAGCACATAGGCTGCCCCCATCTTGTAGGCTTCTTCTGCTAATAAGTTGAGAAATTTCCAGTGATATGGCTCGGCTGTAACTACTAGATTCTGTCCTTGTTGTAGATTCACCCCCACTTCTAACAGAAGTTTGGCATACTTCCTCCTCCGTGTTTCTTCAAGTGCTTCATTCATAGCAAAGACTTACCTCTTGTAGATGAAAAGCAAAGGAGAATTTTATTACTTCTTAGTCACTAACTCTCGATACTCTCAAAAACTCCGCCTCCTAAGAGCACTCCATTTTCATAGAAACCGCAGATCTGCCCTGGGGTGATGGCGCGCTGGGGGCGGATGAATTCTACGAAAAACTTACCTCTAGAGTCCTCGCCTTCTAGCGGAGTTACCCAAACTGGCTCACTTTTGGCTCGGTAGCGAGGCTGGGCTTCTATTTTGCGTTTGGTGGTGACTGCTTTGTTGACCCAGGAGACTGTGCCTACGGTGCATTTTGATGTGTAAAGTCCTTCGGTGTGGGACTCGTCGTAGCCTATGATAAGTTCGTTACGGTCGGCACTTTTCCCTACTACGACGTAGGCTATACCATCGCGTGGTGAGGCTACTCCATGGCCTTTTCGCTGACCTAGGGTGTAGAGGTGGAGACCTTTGTGTCTGCCTAGCTTCTTGCCTGCGTAATCTACAATATTTCCTGGGCGATCTGGGACATAGTGTCTGAGGAAGTCAGTCATTTTGACATTACCAATGAAGCAGATTCCTTGGCTGTCTTTTTTCGTGGCGGTGGGGAGATCAAATCTGAGAGCTACCTCACGCACTTCTGGCTTCTGCATTTCTCCACACGGGAAAAGTGCATACTTCGCTTGGCGCTGCTCCAGAAGAGCTAGGAAATAACTCTGGTCTTTATTGGTATCCGCACCGCGCAAAATGTCTGAACTGCCGTCTTCACGCACGCGCTTCCTAGCATAGTGGCCTGTAGCTACCGCCTCGAACCCCTGCTCCAGCGCGTAATCTAAGAAGACGCCAAACTTCATCTCCCTGTTACAGTACACATCCGGGTTCGGAGTGATCCCGCTACGATATCCTTCTAGTAGATAATCCACGATCCTCTCTTGGTATTGATCGATCAGATCCACGACGCGAAATTCTATGCCGAGCTTCTGTGCCACCGCATAGGCATCATCCACATCATCTTGCCACGGGCAGTCACCTGGCACATTATCGGTATTGATCCAGTTTTTCATGTATGCGCCCGTAACCTCATGCCCCTGCTCTATGAGAAGGGCTGCTGCCACACTGGAGTCCACGCCTCCAGATAAACCTACTAAGATCTTTGCCATGTGTGATAGCTAAATCATCCCCATGTGATTCGCCAACTTTATTTTCACTCTTTATTTACCACAAAGCGTAAACTTCTTGATTCTGTAGCCATTTTCCACCTAAAAGTCAGCACATGTCTGAGACCACTACAGAGAACGAAGAAAAAAGTAAGGAGAACTCAAACCACATCGCGGGTTGTGGCATCTTTCTGGTGATCCTTGGAATGGTGGTCTTTCTCATTTCTGTTACAGTATATAGTTACTTCGACTACAAGAACGCATTCACCAGCATCACTCAGGAAACTGCAGTCCCTACTGAGATCGCACCTGTCACTGACACGGCGGCTGTCACAGCTCTGGATAAGAAATTCTCTGACTTTGGCATACTAGTCAAAGAGAAGAAGCACGCCACCATGGATCTCACCATCGATGAACTAAACCTAGCCATAGCATCATTTGACAAGCTGTCAGAATTTAAAAATACCTTCTTCGTCACAGCCATCACAGATAAGCACATTGAGGCACGCTCATCATTTCAAGTCAATGCAGGCTTCTCTGGCATCCGCCACTTCAATGGACTCCTCAAGCTCAAGCCCGTAATCGCACAGGGTTCCATTTTCCCTATCATAGAGGAAGCTGAGCCAGACACAGGCGCGGATGTCCCACCAAAGATCCTCCAAGCTATCCCTGTTCTTATGTTTGTAGAATACCGTAATGATGAATCTATCCAGGACGTTTTCCATAAGCTGACTAAAGTAGAGCTCAACAACGGCACACTCCACATCGTAAGTAACCCGGATAATACCGAAACCTCCATCATAGACAGAGATGTCTCAGCTGAGACGTCCATTGGGTTCCAGCTGTTCGGACTACTCACCTTTATCTTTGTCACCACTATTGCCTTTGCTCTCTGGTATTCTAAGTTTAAGAAGAAACAAAAAGCGCACGAGTAATCAGCTTGCCAAGAAATCGAATACTCTCTAACTTCTCCCCATGAAATCCCATGAAGTGTTAAAAGATGCGTTTGATAAATCATCACCAAAAGAGGTGGCAACAAAGCTAGGCGTCTCACTCTCCCTCGTCTATAAATGGGCGCAAGAGCAGTCAGATACAGGTTCAGGCAGTAGAAATCCGCTAGACCGCGTGGTAGAACTTTACAAGCTAACAGGTGACCCGCGCATCCTTGAATATATCTGTGAGCATAGTGATGGCTACTTCGTCAGAAATCCAGTCAGCTATTGTCAAGAGGGCTTCCAGGTTCTCCCTGCTACGAATGAAATCATTGCCCAGTTCTCATCACTCCTCATGCGTATCTCAGTCGCCGCTCAGGATAACTCCATCACCAATGATGAAGCAGAAGACATCAGACACCTCTGGGATAAGCTGAAAGGCTACGGAGAAGGATTCGTCCGTTGCTGTGAAGAAGGTGACTTCGAACTCATGGAAGCTGAAGACCCTGAGAAAACTAAGGAAGTAGTAACAACAGTGCGCAAGACATTATACTAAAGCTCATGTTTTCGTAGAACTAGCAGGAATAGACCGCTGGACTTGCTACAGTATAGAATGGTAGAGTTATTAACAATAACGATGACGACAATGTGTCAATATTGTCACAAATAATAAGTTGATCTGACTTGACTTCACCCCCTCCGAAACACCAATCTCCCATCACAATTATTAAACACAAACCAAAAAAAATATGTGGGACACAATCGTTAAAACATTAGGCATCTTAGGTGCACTCGGAGTATTCCTTTACGGAATGAAAGTCATGTCAGAAGGTATCCAGAAAGTAGCTGGTGACAGCATGCGGAAGGCACTAGCCACCATGACAAAAAACCGTTTCAGTGCAGTTTTTACCGGTTTCTTCACCACCTGCCTAGTCCAGTCATCCTCAGCCTCTACAGTTCTAGTAGTTAGTTTTGTAAACGCTGGTCTTCTCACACTCGTAGAATCCATCGGAGTCATCATGGGGGCTAACTTAGGAACTACGATTACCGCATGGCTCATCGCATTCATCCCTAAATTTAAAATCGCTCACATCGCACTACCCATGATCGGCGTAGGTCTCCCACTTTTCTTCACAGGTAAAAATCGCTGGAGATCGTTTGGAGAAACATTGATCGGTTTTGGCCTTCTATTCTACGGTCTTTCTCTACTTAAAGATCAAGTTCCAACTGCCTCAGACATCACGGGTGGCGCTGCCGAGACAGTGAAATACTGGATCGCCCTCATTCAAAATTCTCAATACTTTTCTACCATTCTCTTCCTCTTAGCCGGTATCATCCTCACCCTCGTAGTTCAGTCCTCATCTGCTGCAATGGCCATCACCGTTGCCTGCGCATGGAACGGCTGGCTAGGCGATGACCCTCAGACTGTATTTGTAAGCTGTGCTTCCATCGTCCTTGGTGAAAACATCGGAACTACTGTCACAGCTTGGCTAGCCTCACTCTCAGCGAACGTCAACGCAAAGCGCGCCGCCCGAGCCCACTTCCTGTTCAACATCATAGGCACTATCTGGGCGATCGTGCTCATCATCCCGCTCACCTCACTAGTCTGGAGTTCCCTGCACCTCTTTCCAGAATGGATGATAGAGATTAAGACTAAAAAAGCAGAAGGTGGAATCCCAGCTGGACTAGTCAAAGTGGCATTCGCTGTAGCCATCTTCCACACCACATTTAACCTACTAAACATCCTTCTACTTCTACCATTCACTAAAAAAATTGCAGAGATTGTCCAGAAATGGGTCAAAGACAAACCAACAGGAGAAGACGCTCCATCCATACAATACATCTCTCAGAGTCTTGTTGATCTCGGTGAACTCAACATCGTAGAAGCTGATAAGGCTCTCAAAAACTTCTCGAAACACTGTGTATCCATGTTCAAAGGCTATGAGAAAGTCTTCGATAACCCAGACCAAGACATGTCCAGCTTAGTGAACAAACTTAAGCAAATGGAAGATGATGCAGACATAATGATGCACGATATCACCAATTACCTAGTCCGCTGCACATCCAATGAGATGAGCGAGCAAAATGCCGAGAAAGTAACTGGCATGCTGCGCATCACAGCTGAGCTAGAAGAATGCTCTGACGCCATCTACAGACTAGTGAAGCTCGCTGAGCGCAAATACAGAAAAGGTAATGTCCTTAGTGAAGAACACACTACAAACATTAAGCTCTTCGTTGCCCACATTAAGTCATACCTAGACTTCACTGATGACAACATTCTAGGAACAGTTGACCCAGCTAAAGTCAGCGAGCTAGATGACAAAGCTGCCCAACTCAGAAATGACTTCAACAAATCTGCAATGAAGCGCATGGCTAATGGTGATGTAAAAGTAGAAATGCTTAACATCAACACCAACAACGAACTCAGAGGAATAGCAAATCAGCTCACACACATTGCCCGCACTTCCCTGGAGATCCGCAGCTAATAATAAGCAGCATCTCATTTAAACCACGAGACTAGCGGATCAATTGATTTGCTAGTCTCGTTTTTTTATGGCTAAATTGTCACCATAAATGGAAGGTAAAATTACAGAGAAATGTCATCATGGAGAAGACATGCAGACTATTCTCATCATCGAAGACGAAGTAGACATCGCTGAACTCATCAGCTTCAACCTAGAGCGCCACCAGTATAGCTCAGTCATGGTACATGATGGTCAATCTGGTGTGGACGCCGCGTTTCAGGATCCGCCAGACCTCATCATACTAGACCTCATGCTTCCTAAGAAAGATGGTTTCGCAGTCTTCAAGGAACTCAGGAATGATGACCGCACCAGACACATCCCCGTCCTCATTCTCACCGCCAAAGCGCAGACAGAAGACCGCATCGCAGGACTAGAGATAGGTGCCGATGACTACCTAACAAAGCCCTTCAGCCCCAAGGAACTCATCTTGCGCATTAAGGCCATACTAAAGCGATACACCAAGTCTACCTCTTCATCATTCTTTGAGTGTACACCATTTAGATTTAACAAAAGCACTCTGCAACTTTTCGCTGACAATAAACTCATCGACCTCACAGCGACTGAATTTAAACTCATACTCTACCTCTGTGAACGCGCCAATGCTCCGCAAGATAGATACACCCTCCTCAAGGAAGTCTGGGGCTATCATGACGAAGTAAACAGCCGCACACTAGACACCCACATGAAGCGTCTGAGACAGAAAATAGGCCCCCACTCAGACCTGATCCAGACTGTGCGCGGCGTAGGATACCAGATAACTACTCAATGAATCCGCAAGCTATCACCATCACTCTCCTAATGATCACAGCTGGCTCACTCATCTGTAGCATCATTCTATGGAGAATGCTCACTGCTCAGAACAACAAGGCACAGGCCGCCTACGCCACTCATAGAAAAGAACACAAAACAATCCTCTCTAAGTCCAAGGCTGAAAGGCGAGACCTTAAACTCGTCCTCAACGCCTTCGATGATGCACTCATCATCACTAATGCATCTGGAATCATCCAAGTAGCCAATGAAGCAACTAAAATACTCTGCGAAGGACGAGAACTCAGAGGAAAGTCCATCACCTCCGCATTCCTCAATGACGAAATCTGTAAACACATCGCCGAAGCCATCCTTAATAACGAAGCCCAGAAGCAGAACATTCTTCTAACAGAAACTAATTTTGGACAGAAAAATGCAGTGGAAGACTCCGCCTGGATCATCGACTACGCCCCCCTCCCGGTCAGTGACATCACAGAAAATACTGAGCCTCCACTACACCGCGTCATCCTCAGAAATGTCACTACCGAGCACCGCACAGATCAGATCAAGCGAGAGTTCGTAGCCAACGCCTCCCATGAGCTCCGCACCCCCCTAGCCATCATCAGCGGATACCTAGAGAACCTCATCGATGATGACGTAGTAGACAGCCCAGCCACCGCACGCAGGCTACTCGCCACCATGCGTAAACATAGCGAGAGAATAGCCCTCCTAATAGAGGAAATGCTGATTATTTCAAAATTAGAGTCTGGAGAATCCGCTCAGCTTGCAAGTGAGCCATTTCTACTCAATAACACCATCACCACCGTCATCGAACGCCTCTCCCCCGTCATCCAAAATCAACACGCAATCATCACCACAGGTTTCGACCCTAAGCTGATCCACCTCACAGGAGACGCATTTTACTGGGAGCAAGCACTCTTCAACATCATCGAAAACGCCCTCAAACAAAACACCAAATCCCCCGTCCACATCAGCATTTCAGCACGTGAGCTAAACGGTCAACTCACCATAGAAGTAAGTGACAACGGAAAAGGCATCCCCTCCGCTCACCTCCCCTACATCTTCAACCGCTTCTACCGTGTCCAGAAGCACCATTCTCAAAACGAAGTCAAGGGCACAGGCTTAGGACTCAGTATCGTAAAACACGCCATCGAAGCCCACGGAGGAACCATCACAGCAACCTCCAAACCGGGCATTAATACCACCTTTACGATCAACGTGACAAACTCGTCACCATCCTTAAATTGATGATTTATTCATTACGTGAAAAATGTGGATGTATTCAAAAAAAATACACCAATATTAACCACACATTATTCAAATGAAAATAAAGACATTAAAAACTGTTGTTACTTCACTTTTTTCCTCTCTGGCAATGATCAGTTCAGCAGCCGCTGAGAAAATAGAGATTAAAGGATCAGACACACTCGGCGCGAAACTCGTTCCACAGCTGAAGGCTGAGTATCTTAAAACTAATCCATCACTTACAATTGACATCCTTGCTCAGGGGTCAGGACATGCATTTTCTAACTTGGTGGCAGGCACAGCCAACATTGGAATGTCTAGCCGCAAGGTCAAAGACAAGGAACTCGACAATTTTGCCTCGAAGGGAAAGAAGCTCGTGGAGCACATCGCGGCTTATGATATGATTGCGGTAATCGTCAATGAGAAGAACCCTATTAAAAAACTGAGCCTAACTCAGATCGAAGGTATCTTTACTGGATCTATCACAGATTGGTCTGAAGTCGGTGGTAAAGCTGGCTCCATTTCTGTCTATACGCGAAATACTTCTTCTGGCACATACAAGTCATTCAGTGGACTAGCAATGTCTAAGAAGGACTATGGTGACAAATGCCAAAAGCTAGAAGGTAATCAGCCAATCTGCACCGAAGTCTCCAAAAACGAAAATGGCATCGGCTATGTAGGCCTAGCTTACGCTGATGGAGATAACTATAAGACAGTAAAGGTTGATGGTGTCTCACCAAAGATCTCAAAGATCTCTAAATATCCTCTCGCACGGAAGCTATACTACTACACTGTAGGTGAGCCAGAAGGCGAAGTAGCTAAGCTCCTCACATGGATGACTCAATCTGAAGAAGCTAATGAGATCGTCGCAAAAATAGGTTTTGTGCCAACTCCTGTGGCAGCTGCCGCAATCAAAAAAGATGCTGAAACAGAGTAATTACATTTAACGTAGTTCATCACATAACCACCAAAGCAACAATGCCTTGGTGGTTTTCCTTCCGATCATTATTATGTGACGAGCTTGTCACATAATAATGATTTATACTTTTACAGCTCTCAATTAAAAAGCACTCGCAATGGCAAAAAAAAATCAACCTAACTTGTCTGAAAGAGTTAGCTTCAAACGCAAACGCGGGGTCCAGCTCATGGGGCTCAACCTCAACGCAGATGGAGCAGTGAAGGGCTTTTTCGGGGGTAATGCCTATTTAGCAATTCTTTTCCTTTTTTTCATTTGTATTTTCCTTTTTAAGTCCGCCATAGGATTCATTCCTGGATACCGCACTGAGCTATCGGAAGCACGCATTTCTGGAGTCGAAGCCGCTAATCATGTCAATTACCAATTAACTGGCTATGATGCTCTCTACACTAAAGTAAATCAGGCATTTATCAATGAACGTCGTGCTAGATTCGGAGCTCTAGAAACAGTTGTTCCTATTTATGAAGAATTAGAAAGCATTATCGACGATCAGCTAGAAAATGAAGTAGATGAATATACAGAACTAGATGAAGGGCCTGAGAAAGAATCTGCTGCCATCACGTTGAAAGAATCTGTTAGAAAAGTATGCGCCACACTACCAAGAAGTAAACTTTTAGAAGAAATCCAAGTTCGGCTGCCTGAAACAGAAGAAATTTCTGAAGATTCATATACGAGAGCTCTTATTTTCGCTGAGCAATATGCGCTTAATGAATATGAAACTCCTGATGAGGTGAATCGCATTCCATCAATGATCAATGAGCAGATGGGTAGTTTTTTTAAAGCTATTGATACTATTAAACAGTCCGATGATGAATTGCGTCAGATATATGTAATGATCGAAAAGCAAGCTCTCACTACTTACCAAACAATTTTTAATAACCGAACAAATCAAGAGAGTATTGATGTGCTTAGTAAAGACTTGGAAAGTCTAGAATCAGAATCTAAAAGAGCCGTTGCAATTCAAGAAAGAATCGATAAATTACGGTCCAAAATAGTTGAAGTAGATACTGATGAGAACATCAAGCTAGTCTATGCCGAAATCAAGAAACATGATGAAGCAGCAGACAAAATGATCTCAGAATTTCAAGCGGGAGTGGATTTGCTAGCCAAGGCTGAAATTCAGACAGAAAAATCTGAAATTCTCATCAAAGAAAGCTCAAGACTTTTTGATGAACTCAAAGAAATCAGCTCAGACAGAAAAGCACTGCTTACAGAATGGAATCACCAAAAGCCAGTTACTATTTGGGATTCTATCACCGCGTTTTTCTTTGGTGCTGACTGGAAGACAGGCAGTAATCGACAGAGTCTCTATGGACTAGTTCCGCTCTTCACTGGGTCATTACTTATCTCAGTCGTTGCGATGTTCTTTGCTGTTCCTCTTGCTATCGGTGCGGCCATTTATGTCAACCAGTTCGCGACTAAAAGAGAAGCTGGTTTCCTCAAGCCTGGTATCGAGTTTATTCAAGCTATCCCCTCCGTCGTTTTAGGTTTATTCGGCGTATTAGTCGTAGCAGGGCTTCTCCAGGGCTTAAGTAATGTAGGCTGGCTGTCATGGATACCTGGGTTCCCCATCCAAGACCGTCTCAATGTCTTACTTGCTGGCCTACTACTCGCATTCATGGCGTGCCCAACCATTTTCACACTCGCTGAAGATGCCCTCAATAACGTTCCAAAAGCATACACAGAAGCCTCACTCGCGATGGGGGCAAATAAACTACAAACAGCCCTTAGGATTGTCGTCCCAGCCTCATTATCAGGAATCGTAGCAGCAGTGATGCTAGGCTTCGGCCGCGTCATCGGTGAGACGATGGTTGTGCTACTCGTAGCGGGAAATAAAGCAAGAATCCCAGACCTATCTAAAGGTCTAGGTGTGATGGGTGAGTCAGTTCACACCATGACAGGAATAATCGCTCAAGAATATGGTGAAGTAGAGCCAGGGGTATTGCACTGGAAAGCTCTCTTCATGGTCGGACTGGTCCTCTTCCTCATTTCACTTTGCATCAATAGCGTTTGCCAACGCATCATCGCTAAACGATCTAACAAAAATTAAGACTCTCTAACAATTATGACTAATAAATCAAATCCCTTTCAAAGCCAACAAGGCTGGAATCAGAGAAAAGAATTCTTTTCCTTATGGGGTCTACGTCTTTGCACCTATATCATCATTGTGTCAGCGGTCTTTATATTTAGTAATATTTTCATGAAGGGATTACCTACTTTTTTTAGCGATGAAGCTCCCTACATTAATACTGAGTTCTTCACAGAAAGCCCTCAGATTCTTAGTGTTTGGGAAGACGAAGATGGGAAAAATTACGCAATGACGAAAAAGAACTACGAGCAATGGATAGTAGCATATCCTGAAAAAGAAATTATCGGCCTGAAAAATCTAACTGCAAGTGGCGGTGGAATATTAGGCCCACTCTCAGGGACATTTTTACTCGTTTTCTTTTGTATGATTATCGCCTTATTCATCGGAGTTTCTGCCGCTATCTACCTTAGTGAATACTGCGGTCATGGTAGAGTCATGTCCGCGATTAGGCTATCTATTCTTAACTTAGCCGGTGTCCCATCTATTGTATTTGCACTTTTCGGATTAGGTGTATTCTGCTGGTTAGCACCTGTCATCACAGACGCACCGAAGGACACTACTGCCTTTGTCTGCCGTTGGTTCTGGACTGATAGCTATCTTAGCTTTCAAGGTTGGGGTACTTCTCTCCTCGCAGGTAGCTGCACGCTCGCCATCATGGTACTCCCAGTCATCATTACAGCCTGTGAAGAAAGTCTCCGCGCAGTACCAACAGGCTTCCGCGAGGCATCTTATGCCCTAGGTGCTACACAATGGCAAACCATTCGTAAATCTGTGCTTCCTTTTGCTATTCCAGGAGTTCTCACAGCCTCTGTGCTGGGCATCACACGTGTAGCTGGTGAGACCGCACCCATCATGCTTACTGCTACCATGTCTGAGAAATCTACTCTTCCTTGGGAGCAAGTAGAAGGTCCTTGGAGCTTCCTTACTCAGTCTGTTCAAGCTCTGCCATTTCACATCTATACTTTAGCAAAGTTCCCCGACTCCGAGTATGTGAAACCGATGCAATATGGCTCCATCGCAGCTTTTCTCATTCTCGTCATGGGCTTCGCTCTACTCTCGATGGTATTAAGAAACCGTCTTAGAAAGAAACTTAAGTGGTAATCATCTAACAATTTTAAAAATGAACTCAAAACTAATCCAATATAGTTTTAACAAGATAAATTTTCAAGGATTATTCAACAATTAAAGCAATGAAAAGCACATAAAAGCAAGTTAGGACTTAAAGAGAAACTTAGAATGGCTCTAGAGTAGAGTAAAAAAAACTATAAAAAAAAGACTCTACAAACCTCTAGCTTTAGCACTTGTCTTCACACTAATTTTCAATTGAAATTTCCAATTATAGAATAAATTTTGAGCCAAAACAACAAGCACACTTCCCTTTCACCCGTTTTTTTCTGGATACTGATTTTCCTTCCAACTTGTGTGATTTTTAGTATTTTTTCCTTTTATCCAAATCACTTGTTTCTTTTTTTATAACTTTTTTCCAGATGTCTAGAAAATTCAGTAAAAAGTTTAGCTCAAAATTCGAAGTAACCAATTCTCAGTAATTTTTACAAGTTTG
>CALFBV010000159.1 GCA_937951395.1 uncultured Rubritalea sp. | reverse complement strand
GGCCTCGCCATACCATAAGTGGTAAATGCACAGCAACACCAGTGAAGCTTTCACCCGCCTTTAATCGGATGCGCTTGCGCTCGCCAGGTTTGATCTGAGTTTTGCCCCACTTGCTGATGGATCGTTTTTTTCTCTCTACTGAATCGCTCATTATGATGATTGTTCGTGAGTATTTCCTTCAGTAACAGGGGTAGAGGGGAGCGGCTTGATCTTGCGTCTGCGCTTAGGCTTATCGGTGATCATCTTTTGCATGTTCTTGATCTTACCGTAGCAGAGCAGGGTGTCATGCGCTTCTAGCACACGGGATGGCTTAGGATTAGAGATTACCTGCTCACCGCGCTTCAAGGTAAGCACCACCACATCTTCTTCACGTAGACCAGTCTGATCTATCGTCTTGCCGATGAATATACTGCCGTCTGTGATGCTGATGTCAGTGACTCCATAGCTCTGACTCACAGTGAGTCTCTGACGGAGATCTATTTCTGGTAAGTTCGCTTGGTCGCAGATGAAGTCTATTACCTCACCTGCTATATCAAGTCCAGTCGCGCCCTCTATTCCTTCGAGACCGGGCGATGAGTTTATCTCCATGATCTGAGGACCATTTGCGGCCTCTAGCATGTCTACACCACAGACTTTTAGTCCCATGATCTGAGCCGCTCTCACCGCGGCCTTGGCATACTCTGGATCGAGATCTATCGCGGTAGCCACACCTCCACGGTGCACGTTACTGCGGAATTCTTGCCCTTGGGCTGTACGACGTATGGCGCCCACCACACGGTCATTGATCACAAAGGCACGAACGTCCTTCCCCTTACTTTCAGCTACAAATTTCTGAATAAGAACATTCTGATTCGCACTGTGTAGCGTCTCGATGATCGCCTTAGCGATCTCTGGCTTATCCGCTAGAATGACACCAACCCCCTGAGTTCCTTCGATGAGCTTAATAATCACTGGAGTGCCGCCCACACGTGCGATGGCATCTTCAACATCACTCTTATCACTCACATAAGCAGTGCGGGGGATGCCGATGTCATGACGGGAAAGTATTTGCAAGCTCCTCAGTTTATCCCGTGAGTTAGAAATACCACTTGATGTGTTAGGCGTATAAACATCCATTTGCTCAAACTGACGTATAACTGTAGTGCCGTAGCGAGTGATCGATGTCCCGATACGCGGCAAGATAGCATCAGGTTCCACGATGCTTTTCCCACGGTAAAATAGATCAGGTTCACCCTCATCCATGTCGATGGCAAACCGCAAGGGGTCATGAATGTGAACTTTATGACCTCTGTTCTTAGCTGCCTCGACGAGTCGCCTGGTAGAGTAGCAATAGGGTGCTCTGGAAAGAATAGTTAGATTCATAATGATGATATTTTTCAGACAAAACAGCAATGCTAAGTCCCTAAGAATGCTGAGCCTGTATTCCATGAATCTCAAGCTTAATCTCTACAGAGAATATGAGTCTAACAGAACGCAAGATGGACGGAATATAGGGCGGCTATAATTCAACAGTCTTACCAGTCCTGTATGACTCATCAGCCGCTGCTACAATCTTCATTGAGTTGATCGCATCTTGCATGTGGCCTGTTAGATCTGCGTCTTTTAGGATGGAGTTCAGGAAGAATTCCTGCTCGCGGTGGCAGAGGCCGTCGTGGTCTGGCTCGTCTCCGGTGGCTATCCATTCATCTTCTTTTACAAATTGATTATTCTCATCGAGTTCAGAGTAATGTCTGCGGAGAGTATTTGTCTTCGTGTGCGCATCGACATTGTCTGACTGACCTTCACCAGCTGCATCTCTAGCCTCGATAGTGACGGAGCCTTCTGGGCCGACCACATCTTTTACAAAGAATGCAGTCTCTGACATCATCGGTCCCCAGCCAGCCTCATACCAACCTACAGATCCGTCTTCGAAGGTGACCTGCAAGTGACCGTAGTTTATTTTATCAGAAGGGAGTTCATTAGAAAGTCTTGCTCCGAGTCCTGAGACCCGGATTGGCTTAGAGCGCGTCATTTGGCACATCACATCTACGTAGTGCACACCACAATCGACAATCGGTGAGATGGATGACATCAGGTTCATGTGGGTATTCCACATGTCGCCTGAGGATTGCTGGTTGAGATTCATGCGCATCACGAGCGGCTTGCCTAGCTCATGTGACATCTCGATAAATTTCTGCCATGATGGATGATGGCGGAGTATGTATCCGATGACTAATTTCTTGCCGCTCTCCTTAGCCGCAGCAACGATTTCCTCCGCCTCCGCGACGGTTTCAGCAAGTGGCTTTTCAATAAATACATCACAGCCAGCAGCGAATGCGGCCTTAGCGAATGGCGCGTGGGTATCTGGGTAAGTGGAGATAGAAACAGCATCTGGCTTAGTCTTCTCAAGTGCCTCATAGAAGTCACCGAAGAGTTCATAGCCTCCACCGAGTTCTTCATTGAGCTTCTCACGAGATCCAGCAGAGCGCGTAACGATCCCTGCGATGTCGAATTCTGAAATATTATGATAAGCAAGGGCGTGTGAGCGGCCCATGTTTCCGGCACCTACGCAGAGTATAGTTGGCATATGTTATTAGTTGTTTGAAATTAAGATTCGGTGTCGTCAGTTTTAACTTTATCCCAGAATGCAATTGCGAAAACCACCATGATTCCTGCTGCTATGTATGCAGGTAATGTCCAATACTCTTTCCAGAGAGTATGAGTCTGCAATGATATT
>CALFBV010000158.1 GCA_937951395.1 uncultured Rubritalea sp. | reverse complement strand
AAACTGATAGCAGAATGGACCTTCTGGCGCACCCGGCTGAGGATTAGGCCCGAGAACGTGCTCAGCAGGAATCCAGAACTGACGCTTCTCGCCAGCCTTCATGAGCTGAAGTCCAGCGCTGAATGCTGGTGACATTTTAGCTAGAGGAATAGGAACTGGCGCTCCTTCTTGTATCGAAGTATCGATGACCTTCCCCGTCTTATCCCAACCAGTGTAATTCACTAGAATCGTGTCTTCTGGCTTGGCTATATCACCTTCTCCAGGGGTAAGGATTTTAGATTTCACACCTCCTAGAGACTCGACTGCATCAGCAGGGATCGTAGCGATGTCTGCAGGAACCTTTGGCATCTGTGGTGCGGGCGCAAAACTAAGCAACTCTACATCAAAACAGAGATCTCCAGCAGGTGCACCCGGGCGCTGCGGGACTTCACCGTAAGCTAGCGCAGCAGGAATCCAGAAACGCCTCTTTTCTCCCACAACCATTAATTGCAGACCTTCTGTCCAACCTTTAATTACTTGATTAAGTGGAAATGAAGTTGGCTCACCACGCATCACTGAGCTATCAAACATCTTGCCAGTTTTATCCCAGCCCGAATAATGCACAGTGACCTTATCAGTTTCCTTTGGCATCTCTTTTCCAGTACCAACCTTGATCACCTTAGACTTAAGACCTGACTCCGTCGCCAGAGCATCAGCAGGAGCCGCAGCTACATCTTTAGGGACTTCAGGCACCTTAGGAGCTTTCTTTATGCCTAGTAGCTCTACATCAAAGCAGAGTAAACCAGATGGTCCACCTGGACGTGATGGCGTATCGCCATAGGCTAAATTTGCAGGGATCCAGAAGCGACGCTTCTCACCTACTACCATAAGCTGCAAACCCTCTGTCCAGCCCGCTATCACGCGATTTAGAGGAAATGATGTTGGCTCTCCACGCTTCACAGATGAGTCAAACATCTTACCATTTGTCTCCCATCCAGAGTAATGCACAGTGACGGTATCCTCTGCGAGTGGCTTCTCCTTACCAGTTCCTGCTTTGAGAACCTTAGACTTAAGACCTGACGCAGTCTCCTCTGCATCAGCAGGAGCCGCAGCTACATCTTTAGGGACGGGCACGGCCGCATCTTGTGCAGTCGAGATATTCATCGAACCAAAGGCAACGACGCCTACTAGTCCAGTAACAAGTATATTTCTGAATGTTGTATTTTTCACGATGGAGGAAGTTCTTGCAGTTCGCCCCTCATGTCAAGCTACCAAGCCTCGGAAATCCTTAAAATTCCTCAAAATTGTCGATTTGTGGCAAATTTTCTATATTTTGCATCCATTTCATGCGTATCTAACTCACGCATAAAGTTAAATGAATGAAGAAAAACAACACCCAATCTTAGGGATCGATCACGGCGAGGCTCGCATCGGGCTAGCGATCACAGACCCCGTAGGCATCATGGCCCACCCTCTGGAGACCATCCAAGTGAAGACCACTGACCCTATCGAGAGAATCATCGAGCTTGTAAGCCTGAGACAAGTCCAGCAAATCGTGCTAGGACTACCACTAAGGATGGATGGTAGTGAAGGCTCTGCTGCAGAGAAGATCAGAAGTTTTGGCGCTGAGATAGAAGAGAAAATTGATCTCCCCCTTCACTACATAGACGAGAGCCTCACCACAGTCGCCGCTGCGGAGAAACTTCATCAAGCCGGGAAAAACACCAAAAAACAAAAGAACATCATTGATCAGGCAGCAGCGGTAGAAATCCTATCAGCCTGGTTAGAACAAAATTCACCCGACACATTTTTCTAACCTCATGCCAAAACTCAAACTCACCATAGCCTACGATGGTAGACCATTCTCTGGCTGGCAGTCACAACCCAACGGTACCACCGTACAAGACATACTGAATGAAGCCATTGCGAAAGTAGCTAAGAAACCAGTCCAGATCACTGGCTCAGGCAGAACCGATGCAGGAGTCCACGCAGATGGACAAGTCGCCCACTTCGAGCCACCAGCTGAGATCGACATGAATCCATATAACTGGGTGCCCGCGCTAAACACAAAACTACCAGCATCGATCCGCATCATGAACTGTGAAGAAGTCCCAGATGACTTCCACGCACGCTTCTCAGCCAAAGAAAAAACTTACCTCTACGACCTCTGCCTAGCACCAGTTTTACACCCGCACATGCATGGCAGAGCCTGGCACCTTCCCCGCCAGTTAGACCCCATCTCACTCGGCCAAGCGCTTGAACATTATTTAGGTGAACACTGCTTCCGAGCCTTCGCTGCCAACCGCGGCAACGAAACCGCAGAGACAGAATACAGCCGCATCATCACCCGTTCAGACTTCCGCATCATAGAGCACGGCTACCGCATCACCTTCACCGGAAATGGCTTCATGTATAAAATGGTAAGACTTCTCACAGGAGCAGCAGTGCAAGCATCACAAGGAAGAATAAGACTAGATGACCACCTAGCATTATTAGATCAGCCTGAGGAACTCCCTAATGGCAAATCCCCCTTCTGCGCCCCACCTGATGGACTAACCCTTTTAGACGTGAAATACTAACTAAACAAGCCCACTATCACCCTAGGCACATTTAGCTAGAGAATTTCTTGACTAGATTGATCGCCCTGTGCAGCACAACTCACCCTCCCACAATAAAACCGCGATGCACTCTATGAAGAAGATAAATGACGACTACTTCTTCTCCATTGGATGCTCCTTTAGAAGCTGATCCGCTTGATAAAACCCCTGTTGGTCTTTGGTCTCTTTACGAACTTGCGCCACCTGCTTGGGGGTTATCGGTTTAGCTTTGTTACCAAAGCTGTTACGAACATAGGTGAGAACGTCTGCGATTTCTTTATCGCTGAGCTGCTTAAAAGAAGTCATCGGGACTTGACCTGGATAATCTTTACCTTTGACCGTGATCGGTCCAATTAATCCATGGAGAGTGATCTTAATCAAGCGCTCCTCGTTGCCATTGACCCATTCGGATTTCGATAGTGGCGGGAAGCCAACGTCAGGTAATCCATTTCCATCGTGCTGGTGACATGTGGCACAGTTTCCTTCTTCATCGTAAATCTTATTCCCTGAAAGATAAGATTTTCTGAGATTTTTATTTCTGGTCAAATGCTCAGGGACTTGCAGCTTGTCAGAGCCTCCGGATCCACCGGTTTTATTCAATGATGCCTTCGCATTTTTAATCACGCCTTGGAGGTCTTTTGTTTTTTCTGATCCCTCAATGTCTGTTAACACCTCTAGACCCTGTTCTTTAGGCAACCAACTCGCTGAGACAATCGACTCTAAGCGAACTAGACCTTTTTCATCTTGAGCTGCTTTTTTCATAAGAGCCACCTTATCAAGAGATGAGGAGTTACTGAAACGAAGTGTTTGCACTGCAGCCGCTCGGACTTTATGATCTTTGGCTTTGAGCAAGTCCTGTATTAGAACCTCATCTGCCTGGCCATACCCTTGGCTGACCCAGAGCGCTTCTAGCTTGTAGCGCTCGTAGTCAGATTCCTCGCCATCTAGAGCGGCTACCCATTTCTTGAGTTTAGGTAAGACCTCACTTGCATCACGCCCCCTTAGCTCTCTGCGTGTACGATAACGTGTGCGGTATTCCGGAAGTTTGAGATTTTCAAGCAGCACATCAATAGATGCACCAGCTACCTCCGCGGACTTAACCAATGGGCGTGAGGGATAGGTGATTCGATAAATACGCCCGTGCTTGATGTCGCGCAGTGGGTCACGGGCGCTGTGTTGCATGTGACCGATCAGCAAGTTATGCCAGTCTGCTACATAGAGTGATCCATCAGGTGCGAACTCTAGGTCTACTGGTCGAAAATTGAGATCATCGGATTGGAATAAATCCTGTACATATTCTCCAGAGATGCTCGTTTCTTTTTCCACGAAGCGATGCTGCTTCGCTCCTAGAAACCCTATCGTATTACAGATCAGCAAATCCCCCTGAGCCTCTTCTGGGAAGTGGCGGCTGGCAACGATCTCACTCCCAGAACCCGGGCGCATTTTGTTACTCGTGATGATACTAGGTAAGCGAGTTGCCACATTGTATTGAGGCTTCACCATACCAGGTTTAACCCACAAGTAATCTGCCGCTACTTGACCGAAGCCTCTGCCGTATTTATCAAAGACAAAGCCCCATGGGTTAGGCAAAGGCGCCTGCACGTAGCGGATAAGCTCTCTACGGTTAGTATCATATCGGTATAATCCACCATTAGTGCCTCTGACGGCTCCTCGTGAAGTTTCCACATTACTGAACAGGAAGATACCCTCGCACATAATGATTCCACCAGATGGATCACAGGTGAAGGCACTGATATTATGGTGCGTATCATGGGTACTAAAGCCATTTAACAGCACCACCTTTTCATCGTAGCGGTCATCCCCATCTGTGTCTTTAAGTAAGACTAGACTACCTGTCTGAGAAACAACTACTCCTTCTGGAGTGAATTCAAAACCGATAGGCAAGTGTAGGTCATCCGCGAAAATGGTCTCCTTGTCAGCTTTGCCATCGCCATCGGTATCTTCATAGATGATGAGTTTGTCCTGAGGCTTCGGATCACCGATGCGCCAGTGCGGATAGCTCGGCATGACTGAGACCCATAGCCGGCCCTTGTTGTCGAAGGAGATCTGTGCTGGATTTGCTAAGTTCGGGAAGTCCGCCTCTGAGGCAAAGAGCTTC
>CALFBV010000157.1 GCA_937951395.1 uncultured Rubritalea sp. | reverse complement strand
TAATAGTGGAATGAACTTCATGAACTTGGCGGTTCGTAAGAAGTTCTTTGATCAACGAGGTCTAGTGAACCTGCAATCAGAAGCAAAGTATATTGAACAGCTAGTTCTACTGTGAACCGGCCGTGCTACGGAACCGTATGGCCGGTGGTGTGAGAGGGAGTTAGGGGGGGTGACCCCGCTCCCTACTCGATTTTTCACTAACGAATAACGGATATTGAAGGGGAGGGGTAAGTAAATAGTTTAAGCGTTTTTAAGCAGCTTTTTTGCTTTATTGATAGTAGTTTGGCTAAGCTTGCCATTGACCTTACGTGATCCATCCAGAAGCTCTGCAAGCTCTGTTCGGGTCGTTTCAGCAAGTTTTAATGCTTTGCGTTCACCACCATATTTTTTATCTGAAAAATACTTTGTGAATGTAGTTCCAGAGCGGCTCAGGCAAAGCCTCCATCCCTGGAAAGCTGTTGTCTCGTAGGTGAAGCGAGTAAGGTTTTTCTTTGATTTCATAGGTGTTGTTAAAAGTTGGACTTTTAGAAAACTAAATAAACTACTTCATGTCAAAGATTTTTTGTTAGTATTCTTTGGGGAGTTGCTTGATCGGGTTTGTTTTTATAAAAAATTCTCTATCTCTTGAGCTACTTTCAATACAGCGACCTCGCCAAGGTGCGGTCCTAAAATTTGCACACCGACAGGCATTTCCTTTCTGTCATCCACGCTAATAACTCCCGCTGGAACTGAGATCCCAGGGATGCCTGCTAAGTTCGCAGCAATAGTGCAAATGTCTTCTAGATACTCCTTTAGAGGGTCATCACTGTTCTCTCCATGCTTAGGAGCAGCATGTGGGCAGACAGGAGTAATGATGGCATCTACTTGCTCGAAAGCCTTAGTGAAATCTTCACGAATCAAAGTCCTCACCCTCTGTGCTTTGTCGTAATATTTATGATCATATCCAGATGAAAGTGCGTAGGTTCCTAGAATGATGCGCCGCTTGACTTCGCTACCAAACCCAGCTGAGCGAGAGTCTTTATAGAGATCGATCAGATTACCAGATTGCTCTGCTCTGTTACCATAACGGATCCCATCAAATCTTGATAAATTAGACGAAGCTTCCGCTGGTGCGATGATGTAATAGGTAGCCACGGCATACTCAGTATGAGGAAGAGAAATGTCCACGATTTCAGCTCCTGCATTCCTTAACTTATCTATAGCACTATTCACTATCTCTCTAACAGCTGGATCCATCCCCTCAGTGAAATACTCTTTTGGTATCCCAAGCTTCAGCCCAGCCACGCCCGCGTTCAAATTCTTAGTGAAATCTGGGGTGTCGACCTCCAATGACGTGCTATCCATTTCATCTGGACCACTGATTACATTAAGGATGAGTGCCGCGTCAGCCACTGTCTTAGTGCACGGGCCTATCTGATCTAGCGAAGATGCAAACGCCACCAAACCGTAACGAGATACTCTTCCGTAAGATGGTTTTAGCCCAACAATACCACAGTGCGATGCAGGCTGGCGTATTGATCCACCGGTGTCTGATCCTAATGTCGCAATCGCAGAGTTAGCTGCCACAGCAGCAGCAGAACCACCAGATGAGCCGCCAGGGACTCGATCTAGATCATGCGGGTTGTTGGTCCGTTTGATGGATGAATTTCCTGTCGTAGAACCCATTGCAAACTCATCCATATTGAGTCTACCTAGAGGAATAGCGCCAGCAGCTTTCAGCTTAGAAATAACCGTGGCATCATAGGGGGCAATGTAAGAATCTACTAGAAACTGCGAGGCGCAGCTGCACGGTTCACCAAGTGTGTTGATATTATCTTTAATACCGATTGGGATACCACCTAGAGGTAAGGAAAGATCTGCGTTCGAAGCCATTTCTCTGGCTTTGTCAAAGTCATAGCTAAGGTAAGCGTTGATTTCAGAATCGCTGGCAAGGACTGCCTTCTCAAGATCGTCGATGATTTGTAATGGGGTGACCTCGCCAGCAGTAAGCTGCTTGCGAAGTTCGGTGATAGATTGTGAAGCTAGGCTCATAATATTAGAATATTTGAATGGAAATTAGAGTTCTTCGATGACTTTAGGCACCTTGAGTTGATCATTGATCGTGTCTGGCGCGATGTTTAGAAAAGCATCGCGCTCAAGACTCGATTTAGCTACATCCTCACGCACCCGATCATACACAGGCGCAGCATGAGCAGTGGGCTCGAAGTCATCGATGTCTAACTCCTCAAGTTTATTTATATAGCCAAGGATATCCTCGATCTGGCGTTGAAAGGTGGATGACTCTTCTTCTGTGAGATTTAGGCGGGCTAAATTAGCCACATAATTAACATCAATATGATCTTTAGACATGATGCCAAGAGTCAAATACCATTTGCCCTACTAGGGAAGTGTAAAACGAAAAAATCCGCAGAAAAATGAGTCAGTTGCACCAAGCGGCACTCAATTTATTAGATGGCTACGATATTATCTATTTCCGCTAGCTGAATTTTGAAGCTAGTGCCTTCGCCTACCTCTGATTCCACAGTGATAGTGCCACCACATTCTTCGATGATTGACTTTCAGATGGCTAAGCCTAGTCCATTGTCTCTACTCTGCTGGCCACGTGAAGAATCTACCTTGTAAAAACGTGTAAATATAGAGTCCAAATGCTCAGCAGCTATTCCGCATCCAGTATCGCAAATAGTCAGAATGTGCGAGCCTTCAGCAGTTTCCACTGAGATGGAAATAGCTCCTTGTTCAGTGTGCTTCAGGGCATTGCTTAGAAGGTTGAGCAGGACTTCAGTTCCTTTGAAAGACAGAGAGATGTTCTTCTTGTCAGCCAAAGGCTTCATGAGATTGAGCAACTGTTTAAACGACACCTTTCCATAGGTATCCATCTCATCAAGCTGGATAGAAGAATGAAACAATAAAAGAGGGCTTACGATTTCTCGTAAGCCCTCTTTTATTGGGAAATGATGGTGCAAGATACTGGATTTGAACCAGTGACCTTTACCATGTCAAGGTACTGCTCTACCAACTGAGCTAATCCTGCACGTATCGGTGACGTTGTAGCTGTCACGCGGCAGGAATCTAGTCTCCTAACCAAGATCTTGCAATCTTTTTCTGCTATTATTTGATCATTTTTGAAGTGGTTAAATCGTGGGAGTGAAGCTAGTCTGCCTTTGAATGATGGCTTATAGGGTGAATGAACAGAGGGTGAAATAGACTGAAATTCTATCGACTTAAGGTGTGGATCAGTTCATTAGACGTTGTTCTTTGGTCATTCGGAAGCCTGTTTCAGTCGCGTCGTTTACTTTGAAACCTAGTTTTTCATAGAATGATTTTACACGCTCGTTTCTTTTTAAATACTGAGAGCTTGATTCCCAGCTTCTTGTCTACTGCTTTTCTTCTGCAGGCGTTACTGGCATTACTCAGTGAGCTTACAAGAGTCAGGCAAGTGTCAAAGGCCTGTTTCATTTAATAATCACGGTAGATCCAGGGCGGGCATATTTGGGGATATGGACTACGTCCCAGTTGGACATTCTAATGCAGCCAGATGATGTGGCTCTGCCGATAGTACGAGGGCTGTTAGTGCCGTGTATGCCGATGCCTGACTTAGTGAGACCGAGCCAGAGAACACCTACAGGGTTGTTAGGCCCAGCAGGAATGTCGATGAAGTCTTTGCTGCGAACGCCTGTCTGAAGAAGAGATTTATCATAACGCCAGCCAGGGAACTCGATTGCAT
>CALFBV010000156.1 GCA_937951395.1 uncultured Rubritalea sp. | reverse complement strand
TTAAATTCAACAATGCAAAATTGGCTCAAAAAATAAATCAGACTGACTTGTCATTTGAAGACCTATCAATGAACTTCCTCTATTGGAAAAAAAGCGCAATCGAGGGAGTAGAAAAAATTAGCGGCCAGAAATGCTATAAAGTCAGACTGGATAATCCGGGTAATCAAGGAGACTACCACATCGTCCATGCATGGATACACCAGAAGTATGGAGCGCTGATGCGCGTAGTGGGCTACAATGCCAAAGGTCAACCATTGAAACAGTTCCAGGTTACTGACCTCATGAAAGTCGGCAAGGAATACACTCTTAAGCGTATGCGTGTGGATAGCCTACATGCTAACAAGGTAGCAGGAACAACCTATCTAGAGTTCCAAAAGCCCACTAAGGTTACTGGCGCTAAGCCGGGTAGATAGACTTTAGAGCGGCCTTACTTAAGGGGTAGGCGCAGATGACTCAATAATGTTCGCCTTATGGTAGAGGTCTTTGTTGGATGCTTGGAACTCAGCCTTGAGGCGGACTTTGAATTTAGATAAATCCACCAGTTCCCAGCTTATGAATGACCAGTCGCCGCTCACTCCATCATGGCTGATGCCTAAAAGGAGGTGCACCGCATCATCGAGGATCTTCATGGTGCGCGTCTTCGGCTCATAGTAAAAAGTGCGTAAGCTGGACGTTCTAGATTTCTCTTCGAACAACTTAGGATCAAGATAGAAAACGGTCTTACTTGCTGTATGCTCAATACGCATATCAGGATAGCCTGATCGCTGTGCCTTACCTTGTTTATTCGGGGGGATCGTGCAAGTGAGTTCAGGATGTTTCTCTATTTCGATAAGCAGCAAATCCTCGAAATATCTAGATGCCTCATTGATCCTGCGCAATTTTTTGATAGGGGAGTCTGGCTTATTTAGCTCAACAATTGCCTTCTCTATGGACGCCTTGATCTGCGCTAACACGATTGCATGGCCCGGAGCTTCATTGTTAAATGGCAGTATCTTCTTGCCGCTAGAGCTTTCCACTACTTGAGAAAACAAGAATGATCGCGCCCCTAGGTCTTCATCTAACAAACGCTTTACGAGAACATTATCATCAGATTTCTCTTGGGCTTGTATGCCTGAAGAGATGAAAAACGGGAGTGTGGCGAGTAATAAAAACTTAGTCATAATCGAGTTTCCTCAGTCTATCTTCAGTCACATTAGAGCGTGTTTTTGCGCGTATCTCCCTTACTGTTAGCTTGCCAATAAGTTCCTGAATCTACATCTAAGCAGGTCAGGTAACCTTCAGGGCGGAAAGCAGGTGTGTCAATACAGATAGCGTGAGGAAGCACTCCAGGGATAAAAGATTTCTGCGGAGTGTGGCCGCAAACTATTGTTTTCTCAGATGAATGCGGCTCTAGATCTCCAAATCTCAGCCAACACAAAACATCTTCTTTCTGTTCCCCGGGTGGTTGCTGCGGCTCTAGCCCTGCATGGACAAAAATATGACTCTCAGTTTCATGGAAAAGCTTACAGCTTTTAATGAATTGCCAATATTTATTAGGCACATCTTCAACCTCGCAATCAAATGACCTCAACGTTTGCGTCCCTCCATTCATTTCCCAGAAATAATACGCACCAGCATCGAGTGTAGCATCTTCCATCATCCGCTCGTGATTACCCAGCAGGGTGATTAGCTCATATTTTTGACGAGCTTCCATCAGCCAATCTAACACTTGCATAGACTCAGGGCCACGGTCGATGTAGTCGCCAAGAGTAATAATCGTGTCCTCTTCATTGAAATCTACAAATTCTTCTAAATTCTTCAATGCTTGGAGACATCCGTGGATATCTCCAATGGCTAGTGTTCTTTTCTTCATTTCTTAGAGGACTAATCTATGATTGGGGTTGGGCGATAGGAAAGGTGAATTAAAACAACTCATTGGTGAATTCTAATCTGTTAGAAAGACAGAAAATAACAGGGGCTATTCTGTGTTTTTACTCAGAAACATCTGGATAGCTCCCCAGCATTTTCACCATAGAACAGTATTCTGATAAGTTCACGATGCCTTCAGCGATTTTTTCATCCTCACAATGACCTGCGAGATCTACGTAGAAGTTATACTCCCAATCGCGTTGCTTTGATGGTCTAGATTCAATCTTGGACATATTCACCTCTATAGAATCAAATATCTGCAATGCTTTCACCAGCGTCCCAGGTTTATCCTTGGTGCTGAATAAGATTGATGTGCGGTCTTTACCAGTAGGGGGACAAGTTTTCTCACCAATTACGAGGAAGCGAGTTGTATTTGTAGCGCTGTCTTGTATGCATTCATCGAGCATCGTTAGTCCGTGCATTTCAGCCGCTAGAGGTCCGCCCATGGCGGCAGCTCCATCATTAGCATATTTCTTAGCCAGGGATGCGGCTTTAGTCGTAGATGAAACCTCCACCAGATCAGCCTTCGGGAAATGTTGAAGAATCCAGTTGCGGCACTGACCGAAAACTTGGGGGTGTGAATAGAGAGTTTTAATATCTTCACGTGGAATACTAGCCATTAATCCATTTTCGATTCTCAGGAGTATCTGAGCGCAGATTTTTAAAGGGGAGTCTACGAAGAGATCGAGTGTGTGGGATACGGCACCTTCAGTAGAATTTTCGATAGGAACTACTCCGTAACTTGCTTTTCTGCGAGCTACCTGATCAAACACTTCAGCGAAGTTCGATTGTGCAGAATACTCCACGGAGTGTCCAAATTTTTTGATCGCAGCTTGGTGCGTCCAAGTACCAGCTGGCCCCAAATAGGCTATTTTAAGATCGTCTTCTAGAGCCAGCGCGCAGGACATAATTTCACGGTAAATAGCGCGCACAGATTTCTCAGGAATCCGACCATTAGCCATCTTCACCAATTTCTGTAAGAGTAGCTCTTCACGCTCAGGAGCGTAGATTTGCAGGCCTTCAGCCTTCTTGATAGTCCCTACAGTATGCACACACTCAGCGCGCTGTGCTAAAAGGTCTAAAAGCTGGTTATCAATGGAGTCAATCTCCTTGCGTATATCATTTAATGGCATTACGTAAATTTTATAATAATTTATTCAAAATCAGTTAATTACAGTTATTAAAACTAGCTACAACAGGGGCTCGTCATCAACTTTCCCTAGGTTTTCAAATTCATTCTTAGGTGCTAAAATCTCATCAGAATGTTTAGTTTTATCATCATTACCGACTGTTTTTTCAGGCCCAGGCTCGGGTAACTTCACCGTTCTTAGCTCGGATGCATTCGGCAAATCATCCACATTTTTAATGCCAAAATACTCAAAAAACAACTCAGTAGTCTCGTATAAAAGTGGTCTTCCAGGTAACTCAGCGCGACCACCAATACAGATTAGTTCTCGGTCCAAAAGCTTCTGAAGCATGCCATCACAGGATACGCCCCGAACAGCCTCCATTGCCGCTTTCGTGATAGGCTGTCGATATGCAATAATCGCCAAAGTCTCCATCGCTGGACCACTTAATCTTTGTGGTTTTTGGCCTGGAAACAACTGCCGAACGAAATCAGCATACTCGGGATTCGTGTAAATTTTCCAACCCTTGGAACGTTCAATAA
>CALFBV010000155.1 GCA_937951395.1 uncultured Rubritalea sp. | reverse complement strand
TTCGAAGTCGTGGTGGCGGGCGAACTGGATGGATGGGGAGTGTGGGGTGAAGGTCTGTATGACGACTTCTCCTTCTAGCTCGCCTCTGCCGGCTCTGCCTGCGACTTGGGTGATGAGCTGGAAGGTGCGCTCTCCGGCGCGGAAGTCTGGGACGTGGAGTCCTAGGTCTGCGTTGAGTATTCCTACTAGGGTGACGTTGGGGAAGTGGAGTCCTTTGGCGATCATCTGGGTGCCGATGATGATGTCTATTTTGTTGGCTTTGAATTTGGCTAGGGTGTCACGGAGTGCGTTTTTGCGGCGCATGGTGTCGGCATCGATTCTGGCGATTCTGGACTGGGGGAATATTTTCTGGATGATGTTTTCTACTTTTTCTGTGCCGAAGCCTTGCATGCGGATTTCTTTGTCTCCGCAGGCTGGGCATTTTCTGGGGGTGATGGTCTGGTAGCCGCACATGTGGCAGACTAGGCGTTCGTCTCCTTTGTGGTAGGTGAGGGGGATGGCGCAGTGCTGGCACTCGCAGACGTGTCCGCAGGGTGGGCATTGGAGTGCTCTGGCGAAGCCTCGGCGGTTGAGAAAGAGGATGATTTGCTCGCCATTTTTGAGCTTGGCTTCCATGGAGACGCGGAGCTTGTCAGAGAGGATGGCGTCTCGGCCTTTTTGCTTCTGGGCTTCTAGCTTCATGTCTAGCACGCGGATGATGGGCATCACCTGGTGGTCTGCGCGGTGGACGAGTTTGACGAGCTGGTATTTACCGGTCTGGGTGTTCTGAAATGATTCTAGTGAGGGGGTGGCAGAGCCTAGGACGATGGTGCATTTCTCTAGGTGGGCGCGTAGCACTGCGATGTCTCTGCCGTGGTATCTGGGTGAGGTTTCTTGCTTGTAGGTGTTCTCGTGTTCTTCATCTACGATGATGATGCCTAGGTCTTTTAGCGGAGCAAAAACGGCAGAACGTGCTCCGATGACGATGCGTGCTTTTCCCTTGCGGATGCGGTGCCATTCATCAAATCTTTCGCCTTGGGAGAGGTGTGAGTGGAGGACTGCGACTTGGTCCTGGAGTGATGCGAAGCGGGATTTAAACCGCTGAACGGTCTGGGGTGTGAGGGATATTTCCGGGACTAGAATGAGTGCGGTTTGCCCTTGGTCGATGTGTTTCTGTACTGCCTGAAGATAGACCTCGGTCTTACCTGATCCTGTGACTCCGTGGAGTAGGATGGGCTTTTTTACTTCTCCTTTTTCAGGTTCTTTGAGGATTTCTGCGAGTGCGACTACTTGTTCGTCGTTGAGCTTGAGAGCTTTGGTTTCTAGAAATTCTTGATCAGCATCTGGGTCGCGGCGGACGGCTTCATGTTTGATGGTGACGTAGCCTTTTTTTTCAAGAGATTTCACTGATGTAGTAACTGATCCGCCTCCGAGATCTGCCATGGAGATCTGCCCTGAGGCACCCTTGAGCAGAGTAAGAATGACGTGCTGCTTCGGTGCGCGCTTGGCTAGCTTCTCCAAGGTCTCATCATCTGGCATGGATTCTAAGACGACTACTTTTTTGACTTTTTCTGAGTGTGCATCTTGTCTTACGGACTCGGGTAAGAGTGCGCGCATGACGAGTTCCATCGGGCTACCGTAATACTCTGCTAGCCACTTCCCGAGTTTCATGAGTCCGGGAGTGATCAGTGGCTCTGGATCGATGAGAGAGTGGAGCGGACGGAGTGAAAAATTACTTTGTGGAGGTTCAGCTATTTCTAGGACTGTGCCTGTAGAATTCCTGTTTCTCAGGGGGATGCGCACTCGGCAGCCTACTACTACATCGCCTATGTTCTCGGGGATGGCGTAGTCGAAGACTAGCTCGGATGGACCATCGATGAGAACTTTGGCAGCGAGGATAGGCATTATTTTTTCACCTCTTTACGTAGGAATACGAGTTGTTTGTCATCGCTGTCAGTCTTGCTAAATGTGTAGCCAGCGGTTTTAAATTTCTTAAGCCCTGCGTCATCTGTGATGTTGTTTCGGATGATGTAGTCTGCCATCATGCCGCGTGCTTTTTTAGCGTAGAATGAGATGATTTTATACTTACCATTCTTTTCATCCTTGAAGACGGGGGTGATGAGTTCGCCCGCGAGGGATTTCTTTTTGACTGAGGAGAAATACTCGTTAGAGGCGAGGTTCACGATGAAATTACTACCGCTCTTTTTCAGGTCAGCGTTAAGAAGATCAGTAATGCTTTCGCCCCAAAATTCATAGAGGTTTTTACCACGTGAGTTAGCGAGCTTGGTCCCCATTTCTAAGCGATACGGCTGCATGAGGTCTAGTGGGCGGAGGACTCCGTAAAGGCCAGAGAGGATGCGGATCTGCTTCTGGGCTAGTGTGAAGTCTGCTGCTTTCCAGTCTGCTAGTTCCATTCCCTGATAGACGTCTCCAGTGAAGGCGAATAGGCACTGACGGCTATTTTCTGGCGTGAAATCTGGCTCCCATGTAGTGTAGCGCTCGGCATTGAGATCAGCGAGTTTGTCACTAATGGACATGAGTTCACCTATTTCCTTAGGGGACTTGGCGCGGAGGTTTTTTACGAGGAGAGCAGAATCTTCTAGCATCCGAGGCTCGGTGTGGCGTTTGGTCGGAAGTGGAGACTCGTAGTCGAGGGACTTGGCTGGTGAGAGCAGAATGATCATAGGGGTAGTGAAGCGCGAGAGCGGAGAATTGCAAGTGAATTTGAGTTGCAAGCTAGGGCGATCTGACGCATGTATCTGAAAGCAAAATAAAATATTTTATGAGTAAGGACATCACTAAGGGGAGTAAGGATTTCATCAGAACCATTATCGCGGAGGATCTGGCTTCTGGGAGGCATGAGACTACGATCACGCGTTTCCCTCCAGAGCCAAATGGATTTCTACACATTGGTCATGCTAAGGCTTTGTGTCTGAACTTTGGCCTGGCTGAGGAGAATTCTGCCACGGGAGCACGCTGTCATTTGAGGTTCGATGACACGAACCCAGTGAAAGAGGATACGAAGTATGTGGAGAGCATCCAGAAGGATGTGAAGTGGCTTGGCTTTGATTGGGGTGAGAACTTGTATTTTGCGAGTGATTACTTTGAGTATTTTTATGAGTGCGCAGTGAGCTTGATCGAGAAAGGTCTGGCTTATGTGGATAAGCAGAGTCCTGAGGAAATGCGTGAGGGTAGAGGTAAAGTGGGTATACCTGGGGTGAATAGCCCATATCGTGAGACTTCTGTGGAGGAGAATTTAGAACTCTTTAGAAAGATGCGTGAAGGAGAGCTCGGTGAGGGTGAGGCTGTTCTTAGGGCGAAGATAGATATGGCTTCGCCTAACATGAATATGCGTGATCCAGCTATTTACAGGGTTCTTCATGCTGAGCATCATAATACTGGAGACGCTTGGAAAATTTACCCGATGTATGACTTCGCCCATCCGCTAGAGGATGCGAAGGAGAGGGTGACTCATTCGCTGTGTTCACTGGAGTTTGAGGATCATCGTCCGCTTTATGAGTGGGTGGTGGCGAACTGCCCTACGGCAG
>CALFBV010000154.1 GCA_937951395.1 uncultured Rubritalea sp. | reverse complement strand
CTTGCGCTCTCTTGTCTCCAGCATCCACTCCAGGGAAATCTTCAAAGTGCGCTCTGAGTTGCTCAGGCGTCTTACCTGACTCGATGTAGTATTTTCCGTAGGTATTGATCGCTTCTTCCATTCCTGGAGCACGTTCTTTTTTAGCCATTTCAGAAATAACGCTTTGAACGTTAGCGAGACCTTCTTCACCGCGGCCAACTGCATTCATTGCTGGCACACCAGCTACTGCTACCTGTGTCTTGTAAGCAGAGGATTGGCGGTTTGTCCAGAATTCATCATAGTAAGGAATAGCGTCTTTGATGTTTGGATTTGGCTCTTTATTTATCTTCGCGTTTCCGTGAAGCGCTACTAGCTTATAGAGTGATTCTTCTGCAACAACATCTGCACCAGTGCGTTTAGCGAGTTCTAGTGCTTTGATGTAGTATTTATTAGCTAGCTCTTTCTCACCCTTCGATCTGTGAATATCACCTCGGAGATTGAATGAGATGTCTTCTACTGCTGAATATGGAAATTCTGTTTCGATCTTATCGAGCTTAGCTACTGCTTCATCATACTCCTGTTCCGCGAAGTGCGTGTTTGCTCTATCGAAGAGCGCGAATGAAATGTAGAAGTTCTCCGCAGGCTCCGGATACTCTGCAAGGAACTTATCTAGATAGATAGCGGCGTTCTCCCAATCCTCAAGACGTGAGTAGTTAGATGCCGCGAAGTAACGTGCCGCAATTTTATAGTCACTCTCAGGATACATTTTGACATGTTTCTTGAGGTGCGCATCCCCATCATAAAACTGACCTAGATAGAACATAGATCCACCTAGCACGTGCAGACAAAGATCGTGCGGCTCGGTATTCTCTGCGAGATCGTCGATAAGCTCGCTAGAAACTTTTAGCGCCACTTCGTACTCACCTGAATAGAAGAGTGAGATGAGCATCATGTTCTTCACAGAATCCACATATTGACTGTCCGGGTAATTCTTAATGAAGAGACGACCAAATTTCTCAGTCTCCATTACCTCACCAATGAGAGAAGAGGTTCTCACCAAGTTGTATAGGTTGTCCTCACGCCCCTTGGTTTTCTTGTAGTGCTTCTCCATTGTCTTGTATGCATTATAGGCACCTCTTACATAGCCTTCGCTCTCGTGAGAAAAGGCAAGTGAACGAAGAGCGAGTAGCTCATGCGGCTCCCCTGCTTTGATTGATTTTTCGATGTTCTTCAAGTCATTACGAATTCGACTCACAGACTGTCTGGCGTTCTTGTTAAGAAACGCATCAGCCACGCCTGCTTTCTCGTAACCTACGAAGTCATTTTCAACATTCTTGATGTCTTCCAGAGTCTCTGTAGTCCCGGGCATCAGAGCATAGAGAGTGAAGGCTGCGTTGAGCATGTCCTTTGAGAATGCCTCAGCCGCATACTTTCTGAAGAACGGGATGAACTGGTACATCTGGTGTGGGTCCATAATGAGCACTCCACGGTTATTATTCACGAAGTCTACGAGAATCTTTTCTTTTTTCTCTTTGATTGCGGCAGACGCAAAGTCTTTCAACGCTGATACGATTGCTGCATTTGGTACGCGTAGCCTATCTTTATTTTTCAATGCTGTCTCATAGAAGACGAGTCCCTCTGCCAGAGCTGGCTTATCTAACTTAAAATGACAAATCGCCATATTGATGTTAAACATTCCGATGTGGTAAGTATCCACACCTTTTTTCTCAGGATCTCTATCCGCCAGAAATTTCTTGTAGTTACCGATGGCAGACGCACATTCGTTCAACGCTTGCTGAGCTTGCCCCAAATAGAGCAGAGCTTTGTAATATTGATCATTCACGCCTTTGGCATCATTCTCAAACTTCCTGCACTGAGTAAAAGATTCAATGGCGGCTTCGTTTAGTGTAGCTGCCATGTCTAGCGCCTTATCTCCGCCTTCGGATGTAAGCTGCTTAGCATACTGCAGTTCACTGTAGCCTTTTAAATAGTAAATAACACCAAATTTACCTCCATAGAGCTCTTTTCCTCGTTCTCCGTAGTTCCTGATCACGCGGTCTAGCAACGCTTTGGCTTCTGCCCAGTTTTTTCCTTTCATGGCTACATCGGCTGCGCTCATGTCTTCACCGATGTCCGCACTGGCATTCTGCGGTATTCCTATCAGAGCTGAGCCAGCGAGTGTGATCGCGAGTGTGATTGATTTTCTGTTTTTCATAGCTTTTAGAATTAGAATTTCTTGGTTAAAATATGTTGTTGTTTTAAAGTACAGAAGGACGACTCTCCGTGGAAAGCGCCCTTCTAAGACTTCGTCTCCTACAGTAAATAGAACGTGTATCTCTGCGAAAACATTAGGTTTAATTTTAGGATATTTAGGCTCCTTGTCTTGATGCTTATTTTGGCGCTACCTGTGAGAAGGTCACGCTGTTGATGTTGGCACCTTTGAGACAGTTCAGAACATCCATAGCTGTTTGCTGCTCCACTAGTGGGTCAATAAATAGCTGAACAAGTGGCTTACTATCACTTGCTTTCGCAACATTACTGTAGGCTGTGAGGTTTTCGAATAAGCGAGGAAGTGTGCGCTCCTTGCCCTGAACAGCGACGTCCAGTTCCTCTGTCTTATTCACCACGATTGAGAAACCAGATCCCGTCTTCTTCACCTGGATAAGCATAGGCTCGATCTCTAGTGGGGCGTCAGACTCCGCGCTCGATGGCAAGGTCATAGGAAGATCCTGCTCACGAGGTTGGATAGTGGATGTCACTAAAAAGTAGATAAGGAGCAGGAAACACACATCAATCAATGATGATATATCCAATGCTGGTTCATCGTCTTCTACGAGTTGCCCTCTTTTGCGTCTAGCCATGGTTTATAATTTATATTGTTTTGAATGGTTTAAAAATAGATCGGTTAATGATCAGCTCTATTTAGAAAACGGATACACAGAGAAAATGATCTGGTTTACACCCGCTCTCGCAGCCCCTGCGATGGCAGTTTGAGAATACTCAAAGAGAGCTTCCTTATCTCCACGGAGGTGGAGTTTAGGCGTATAATCTGAGTTCATTTTCTTAATTCGCTCGTACTCAGCTTCTACATATTCAGCGATCTCGTCTTCTGTTTCCATCTTACCGCCATCTTCTTCTTTAAATGATGACTTTCGGTAATCTTTTTCTCCCCTGATGCTAAGAACGATTCTTCCGTTGCTGTCATCAGGTTTTACAGAATTAAATGCAATTGCTGGCTCCACCTCTGGGTCCACTGTCACCACAAGGGGTGTAGATACAACGATGAAGAAAATCAGCAGCAGGAATACCATGTCAATCATTGGAGACATGTCCATTTCTGCTTCTTTTTCTTCCTTAGCGTTTAAGGCTCTTAACTTATTTGATGCCATAATGATTAGAGTGATTTAGGGTTATGAGAGTAGATCAGAGGAATGCTCTTTCAGACCTCTGATCTCTTTCGTTATCCTTTAAACGGCTAGACCTTCTGGAATCTTAGCTAATTGTGCATCACCATTTACAGTTTGCACTGAAGCATTGATGAGCTCTTCTGCTGTCTGGTTGCACTCAGCCACTAGATTAGAGTAACGACCCTTGAAGTAGAAGTATGCGAATACTGAGAGAATCGCTACGATTAGTCCCCACATAGTAGTGAGAAGTGCAATGGAGATTTCTCCCGCAAGCGCTGATGGATCTGTGTCTCCTTGTCCAAGCTTGGAGAAGGCTCCGATCATACCGAAAACAGTTCCAAATAGTCCCAACATCGGAGCGACCTGCGCTACGAGTGAGATCATGTTTATCCAGACCATGTTCTTTCTACCTTCGTTGATGGAAAAGTCTGCCATTGAGTCTTCAACGTAATCTCTTCCGAGATCTTCTGGACGAGTAGCGTCAATATTTGGTAGCGCATATGCCATCATTCTTCCGAGATATGATGGGTGTGATGCAGAGAGCTCGATGGCTGATCTAACACGACAGTTTACCATGTGATCTAGAAGCGCTCCCTTGAGATCATCTGGGCAATACTTCGCTTTTGAAAGGTTAATGAAGTTATACACTGATAATCCAACTAGAGAAATCAGACCGAATGCTACGATGAAAATCGTAAGTCCTCCACCATCGAGTAGGTAGGCATCAAGCGCGCTCTTTTTGTCTTTTGTCTTAGTCGCCTCCTGAGCGAGAAGAGGAGCGGCTGTGATGAGGATAGTGGCGAGGGTTACGCCGGCTGTCTTAAGCTGGCTAGTGGCTAGATATTTCATGATTTATAATCGTGTGTGTGTTATTGATTTGGTTTTAACTAGTATTAACAGTTACCCATTCTGCGAATCAAACGCATCTAGTAAAGAAGCATTTTGAGAAAAATCACATTCACCATCTCTAAACAGGCCTAAATAAACTATAATGCCTTTAATTTACTAGACTAAGGAAGATCCGCTAGATCTCAAAATAAAATGATTCATTCATGCTTAATATCACGAGATTATCTTAGGTATCTTCATTCTCATCAAATTTAGTGGAATCTGAGGCTCACATTTCTATTCTATACCTCGAAATAGATTTATCAACTTGCTGACTCCAGGCATCGATCCCTCCCACAAGAGCAAAGGTGTTTTTCATCTCATGCCCTCGGAACCATGCACAGGTATCGATCGCGGATCTCCCAGTGTGATCATAGAGAATGATAGCTAACTCCTCAGACCTATTCCAGCTCCCGAAGACTTCTTGCTGAAACTCCTGAGTCATAAAGTGAGAGCCGGGGATAGCCACGGCCTCATACTCTTCACGAGTCCTCGTATCTATAAACCTTACCTCTACCTCACCTTTATCTATAAGCTCCTTGGCAGCTAGAGGCTCTATCAACATCTTTTTGTCTTCCAAATGGCTATTTAAAATATGATCTATCACTTCTTTTGGCGCGATATCATTTCTAGTGCAGACATCCCTTAGCTTCTCACCATCCTTATAAGCACATGAACTACAGCCACCGATGTGATACTCTGCGAAAAGTGCACGCCTAGCACCAGGATACTGTGTAGTGATCTCCCCCATCGTGGTCTGCTCATTTAGCTCATTTATTTTCCCCATAGGCGAACTCATACATTGGCTATGGTAAATTTTCCACTGTTTCTTTCTCTCATTATATGCTCATCTGTCACCGCATGAGCGACAAACTATCTAAAAAAAACTCTGATGACAACACCGATGCCCCTGTAGAAGACATCGACTATTCACATCTGGAGCCTAAAATCTACTTACTGCCTAATCTCATGACCGCGGGCAATCTACTCTGTGGATTCCTCGCCGTCCTCTCTATCTTTAAGGGCATGCATGGTGAGTTAGAACTGGCTCAAGGAGTAAAGGGCGTCACCACCGCAACGATCCACCAGTTCTATGAAAACGCTATCTTCTACATCTTTGGCTCATGTATTTTTGATCTGTTAGATGGCAGGCTAGCCAGACTCGGTGGACAAGAGTCTCCCTTCGGTAGAGAATTTGACTCGATTGCGGATGTCATTTCATTTGGCATGGCTCCCGCACTATTAGTCTCTAAGGCTGTTCTATTTGACCTACCCAAAGAAATCGAATGGAT
>CALFBV010000153.1 GCA_937951395.1 uncultured Rubritalea sp. | reverse complement strand
CTCAACAACACAATCTATAAATTCCTCAATAGAATCAAAGTCTGAGCGTCTAGTAATCTGGCTATCAGTGTGCACCTGTAATGGCACCAAATAAAAGCTCTCATCCCATTCCGACATAAACCGAATATTATAACGGTCATGCGTTACCCGCCCCTGGAAACGTATCCCAGAAACAATCATTGCATAAAAATGATACCAAAATCCCTGCCCACGTTGATCAATGTAATGCTTATATCGGCGGCAGAAAATAGCTATCACCCTAGAGAATAGAAAGAATGCAGCGAACTGCTTCATCTTATTCATCACACGCACCCGAGCTAGCCTCGGCACCACCACCGGCTCAGCCATCTCCAATTCTCCACCCACACGCTCCCATTCCTTGCTTAAATAAGCAAAATGGTCTAACTCTCTCGTGTAAATCGTACAGAAGTCCGGTCGCAAAAGACCAAGCTCCAACACCAAACACTCGATCCCTAGTTTCTCAGCCATATTCCAGCCCACCTCATTATATGGACGATATTGATTATAGACCACAATACAATCCACATTATTAGCCGAAATATAATCACCTAGCCACCCCTCAAACTGATCAAAAGGCTGATCATACTCCACAGTCGGCAGCCCCCTTCTCTTGTAAATCCAATCAGCAGCATTCAAAACCACCTTAGTCACCTTCACACCATTATTGATCAAGTCCGCAGCCACATGAGATACCCCTCCCTCCCAATCGCCCTGTAAGATCAGCGCTTTCGTAGGTTTCTGGAAAAGATTACTATAGTAGTTCATCATAAGCTTAGCCAAACATCTCTAGGAATAGCCTAGTTAGTCAAGAATAGTTATAAGAATAATTAAGAGTCTGTCGGAGTTGAAAATTGCGACTCAATGAACAATTTTCTGATTTCTCTCATTTTACGCCTGGTTTAGTGGTGAGGAGTGGAGCTTTGGGCCGGGGAGTTGTAATTTTCGGGTTAGAGCCGATTGCTGGTGGTGATTTGGATAGGGATGAAGCTTTGGTTGTCTTTTACGTTGTCTTGAGGAGGGTGTGGAGCCGTTTCCTGTTATACCTTCTCTTAAAACAAAGCGGACTAGTTGAGTGGATTGAGTTAAGAGCTATTCATGCCAAGAAAACGTGCGAAAATAGATAATCATAATGAAGCTGATGAAGTTCTGCGCCTCTATCAAAAGGAGAAGATTGTGTGGAAAAAAGAAAGACTTTTAACCATAAAGTGAATCACCTCCGGTAAAACCGGAGGCTTCTAAATGGTAACCGCTCAAAGCGGTTTTATTGTTCGTTAGTTTTTGGGTTTATATTTAGTTCTAGTTGATCCAGACGTTTATCCTCTGACTCTTGTTGCTGTATGTAACGTTTAATCATTTCAGTGTCACGTCCTACGCTATCTACAAAATAGCCTCGTGCCCACAGTCGTTGTCCTGCGTAGTTCCTATCTCGTTTTAGGAAATGACGCGCTACGTGAATAGCACTCTTCCCTTTTATAAATCCGACTATTGAGGAAACTGCGTATTTTGGTGGTATTGAGATCAGCATGTGAACATGATCTGACATTATATGACCCTCCTCAATCTCGCAGCCTTTCTGCTTCGCTAGACGGTGAAATACTTCACCAAGTTCACGTCGAACTACTCCGTAAAGAGTTTTCCTTCTATATTTTGGAATAAATATGATGTGATACTTGCATTGCCAAGTTGTATGGCTCATCTTTTTGTAGTTTTCCATGGTTATTTTGTTGGTTGTAGCTTTGAGCGGCTACTAGCAACTTAGACCGTGGAAGACTGCGGGATAAGTAAAACTTTGAGAGTCTCCCCAGCAGAGCTGGGGGTTTACTTATTAGAGCAATTATAGGGCAGTTTAAACAGGCTCGTTCTTTGACTTTTCGGTGAGTGAACTGCTCATAGATGCGGCTAACAGTTGCTTGAGCGATACTTTTAGAGGTAGCTAGGATCTTAGAGCAGACGCCTTGGTGGTGAAGTTTATAGATGCTTTTTCTGAGCTATGTCAGCTTTAGTTATGCCTGGCAGTTCTGGGATAAAGCTTCTCTTGCAGCAACAGCAATGCCATCGGTGAGTATGGATGACGAGCGTGCAGGCTTGTTCAAAGCATTCTAGATGCTTCACTTTACGCAGGTATTTTCCTTTGCTGCATAGCTTAGAAGCATCACAGTGAGGACAAGCTTGAGGTCGCTTTGAAGACTTTAGCTTTACGTGTATGGGCAGATCTGGTTTAGTTTGAGCATGAAGGATCTGGTAATCCTTCATGCCTATATTCAGATGATTAATCATGTGGGACATGATGGCTGAAATGCCTCATGCCCCCAAACTTTGGCATTGACCCAAAAAATGCCCATCTTCCGCCCATCCTTGGCTTCAGGGCAAAAATTAAGGGAGCCACGATTTCTCGTAACTCCCTTAGTAAAAATGGTGGGCAGAGAAGGATTCGAACCTTCGTACACTTACGTGAGCAGATTTACAGTCTGCCGCCTTTAACCACTCGGCCATCTACCCATTATAGAAAGTTTCAGTCTTTTACATTTCTGCTGTTGACTGCGGTTAGTTGCTCCTTGCGAAGCGGGCGTTTTTTACGCACTGGGATGAGTTGTTGCAAGGTAAAAATAACTCTTTTTTTGCTTTTTTCTGATGTTAGTCTCCTTTCAGAAATGGAGCCATCCTCGGGACAGATCAAATCTTCTATCAAGTTCATCGCTAAATCACTCGGATTCAGTGACTGTAGGATAGCGAAGGTGAAACCTGCTACGCATGGAAAACGCTATCAGGAATGGGTGGATGCTGGGACGGCTGGTGATATGAAGTGGATGGAGAAGAATGTGGACCGCCGGCTGAACCCTGCTGAGGTGCTGGAGGGGGCTAAGTCTATGGTATGTCTGGCTCTGAATTATTACCCTGGTGAACATGATCCTGAGGCTGGTGTGGATTATAAGATAGCACGGTATGCGTGGAATGAGGATTATCATGATCTGGTGGAGGAGAAGCTGCGGGATCTCAACATCGCTATGGAGGAGCTGGGTGGAACGCAGAGGTTCTACGTAGATACTGGTCCGATCCTAGAGCGTGATTTTGCATCTGATGCGGGGCTTGGCTGGAATGGGAAGTCTACGGTGCAGATCCATAAGTCTCTGGGGACTTGGACATTTTTGTGTGAGTTGATCACTACCTTAGAGTTAGAACCTGATCTGCCGTTGAGCGATCATTGTGGGAAGTGTACGCGCTGTATCGACCACTGCCCTACTGGGGCGATTACTGGACCGCGTGAGATGGATGCGCGGCGCTGTATTTCTTATCTCACGATCGAGCATAAAGGCAGTATCCCACTGGAGCTTCGCCCGCTGATGGGAGATAAGATCTATGGCTGTGATATCTGCCTGGAAGTTTGTCCTTGGAATCGGTTTGCGAAGATTAGCCGTGAAACGAGACTGCATGCGAAGGGTGAAATCTTCGAGCACACGCTGCGGGATTTCCTAAGCTTCTCGGATGATGATTTCCGCCGAGTGTTCGCTAAGTCCCCTATCAAAAGGATCAAGCGGGTTCATTTCCTGAGGAACATCTGTGTGGCGGTGGGTAACCGGGCTAACATCGATGACCTCGGAGCT
>CALFBV010000152.1 GCA_937951395.1 uncultured Rubritalea sp. | reverse complement strand
TGACCTACTGCTAGAATTTTGCTAATGTAGGGGGCATTGAACCATCGGCAAGTGATGCTATTTTCGCCAAAGCCTACTTCATTGGCTGCCTGGATGACGACTTCGTATGCGCCTGATCGCCCACCGAAAAACTTTCTCCCTGCATCGAATACCATACCACGCAGGCAAACTGGAGCGCTGCTGGCCTGTGTGGGGAATGCATCGAACCTGCGGCGGTCCTCGTAACGCTTGGGGACACGGTCTAACAGATCTAGGACGGTGTCGACACCCGCTGATGTAAGTGCGAGCACCTCCTTAGGAGCGAGCACTCCCATTTCTGCGATAACATCATTTCCTGCCCATCTTTCCATACAAATTCCTCTTATTTAGCAGCTCTTATATCTTGAATGACGACCTGAAGTGAGGTCACACCTCGAAAGGTGTTTCTGTCGATGGTGAATGCTACTTCCCATGGTGGATCTGGTAGGTCACGCTCGCCTCCGCCAAAGAAAATGGCATCTTGCTCTATCACACCTTGCCTCATGAAGAGCTTGAGGTGTTGGTTTTTGAGTCTACGAGGTGCTTCCGTGAGCCAGACTTGCTTACTCATGAAGAGTGGCTGTGGATTCTTACTACCGAAGGGCTGGAGGAGCTCATAGCTGTCTAGAAATTCTAGTGAGAGCTGTCCGAAGTCGATCTCGGCATCGATGTAGATGCGTGGTGCTCGCTCTGCTTCTGAGGTTTTTTCTAGGACGTATTTTCCGAAGTCCTCACGGAAGGCGTCTAGTTTGTCTTCATGCACGCTCAGTCCGGCTGCCATGTCGTGACCACCACCTGTGATGAGATGATCGTCGCAAGCACGGATCGCGCCTACTAGGCTGACTCCCTCTACTGATCTACCGCTGCCTTTACCGACACCTTGGTCATCGATAGCGATAATAAATGTTGGCTTGTAATACATGCGCATGAGGCGAGATGCCACGATGCCTACTACGCCCGGATGCCAATCCCGAGAGCCGAGAACGATGACTGGATCATTCACTGGGTCATGATTTTCCAGAAGCGTTTTCATGGCTTCATCTCTGATACGTTTTTCGAACTGTTGTCGCTCAATGTTGAATCCGTTGAGCTTGGCTCCGAGTGCCTGCGCTTCTCCGACGTTATTTGCCATTAGGAGATTTAGAGCTTCGTCTGGCTGGTCCATCCGTCCTGCTGCATTGAGCCTAGGTCCGATACGGAAGCCTACATCCATGCTGGTGAGTTTACCTTTTAGCTCTGCTATTTTTTGCAGTGCTTTGAGCCCATGATTACTGGTTTGAGGTAGTCTCCTCAGTCCGTGACGTACGAGCAGTCTATTCTCATTCACAAGAGGAACGATGTCTGAAATGGTCGCTACTGCTACGAGATCTAGACAATCCTTGAGGTCGAAACTTTCTATCATGCGTTCTTTTAAAAGCGCATGGGCGAGCTTGAATACGACTCCTGCTGCACAAAGATAATGGTGATCGTCTCCGAGCTTGGGATTCACTACTGCAATGCAATCAGGACTACCTTCGTTGCTCATTTCATGGTGATCTACGACAATGACGTCGATCCACTTTTCATTTAGAATTTCTATCTCAGTGAGCGACGCTGTGCCGCAGTCCACTGTGATGACTAGGTCGATGCCGCCTTTCTCTGGGATGGCTTCCTCGATGGCTATCATCCGCTCGATAGCTAGTTCGCTGAGCCCGTAGCCTTCTTCACCACGCTTGGGAATGAAGAAGCTGGCATCCAATCCGTAGGCAGAAAGTATCCTTAGCATGAGCGTGACGCTGGTGACTCCGTCCACATCATAGTCTCCGTAGACGAGGATCCTTTCGTTATTGTCTACTGCCTTGAAGATGCGTTCTACCGCTGCCTTCATGTTTGGTAGATCATAGGGATCAGAGAGGTCTTGGAGTTTAGGGTTGAGAAAATAATCAATATCATTTGGCTTCTGAATACCTCTCTGAGCAAGAAGTTGTAGCAGGATAGCGGGCACGCCAGCATGATCCGCAATAGCGGTCTCTGGTGCGGCTTTCAGTATCCATTGCACTTCTTTCTCAGTTGTTTTACTCATAGATCTCGGATGATCTCGGGTATGAGATCGGTTCGTTTATTAGAAGCTAGACAGCATAGTCTCTTCACTCAAGACACTTTCTGAAATTAGGTGATTTAAATGAGAACGAGGTTCCTTATTACACTTTCACAGTTCTCCGAATTTACATTCTATTGATTTCTCATACGTTTAATTGACCATACAGAGAGGATGAGTAAAAACTTACCCCTAGTATTCCGAATTTCTTGGAGTCTTTCCTATGCCAGCCTCGTTTTGTTAGGTATTGCTCGTAACTGTAGATAGGGTGCTTGGCATTCTTCACTAAAATACGGAATACTAATAAGGCTAGATACCAATTGGCTTGTTGGAGGTCATTCAGTAAACAACTCCTCCCATGATCACAGAGGAAATCCCCGATCACTAATTTACCTTGGTTTTCAATTTTCACCAATAGGACATCCAGCATCGCTGTCATTTCAGACTCTGAGAACACATTCAGGAAAAAATTAGCAATGACCCAGTCGTATCTGTGTGGGACGTTTCTGATGTCATCGTGAATGATCGTCATTCTATTTCTTACCGCTGCAGGAACACGGCTTAACTTCTTCTGAAAAACGTCTAACATGCTTTCAGAAATATCTACCACTGTGACCATAGCGCCTTGTCCTGCTACCGCAATAGCCTCATCACCATGACCTACTCCAGCAAAGCAGATAGTTACTTCTCCCGGATCTCTGCGCTTAACTTCATTTGCCATTTCAACAACATACGCACTCCTGCACCTAGCAATCCGCCCGAAACTGTAGCAGTTGCTTAGCATATCGTAAAATTTTGAGACTGGCTTGTAGGAATCGGACATTGCTAGAATTTAGTTAAGATATATTTATAACTTGATTTGTGAGCTTATTCTAGGCATGATCTAGCCATTATGAAACCGCTTATTTTCTGGCTCATCTCATTGCTACCACTTCTTGCCACACCAGACTGGGCAGACAAGACGAATGAAACATTTATTGGTTCGAATGAGAAATTCTACGCCACCTATCTAACAGATACGAATAACCAAGGCAGTTATTACGAATGGCGCGAGATTAAGAAACTCAACGAGTATTCTAAGGAAGATGGCTCGGTGATCAACTCAACTGTTATTTCTGACATTCTCTACTCAGTGGATGCCAACCATACTAACCCAAATACTCAGCCTAAGATCACCAGGACATTGCAGAAGCAAAATAAGAACGTCTTGCTCGCGACCGTTCTGACCAGCTATCACCTACCTCTTACGCCAATGAAAAAGCCTGAGTGGATCACGAGACTCAGCTGGAAAGACGGAGACATTGTGCTGGATGAAAATTTAATTTTAGTAAGTAAGAACATCCTTTCTGGGCTTAAGACACCAGTAGAAATAGCATCTATGGATCCTATTGCAGAAGCCATCTTGGAGGTTCACTCAGACGCTGAGAGCATCTATCTCCTTTTAAAGATGAATACAGAGACTGACTACAACACTCATCTTCTGCATCTCTCTGCTGAGATCACCAAGCAACTCCGTGACCGCACTAACATGCTGAAAGAGTATGTGTTTATCAAGTCTTTCAAAACATTTGATGAGGCTAACACGTTTGCTCTAGAGCTAATTAAACAATCACAAACGAAGAACTTCTTTGGCCTTAATCCTGAGATCTGGGCGACTAATGATGGTGAGGAGAAAGAATTCTCATTGGTACATCGTCCCTTAGAGCTCCCAATAGATCCAGAGCAAGTGAAGCGTTTAGACTCTGCTACGGGAATCAATTCATCCACTGTGGAGAGTGATCATTTCGTCGAAAAATGGATCCCATTTGACCCTAATGCTACTCCTCCTATTTCTGATGAAGATGAAGATGAAAATGAGGGAGAACCTGAAGATCTGAAACTAGCGCCCATTGAAGATGAGGTTGAATAATTAAAGCTGCGGGCTCTTACTGGTAATTCCCAACACATTTTCCATCAGTAAAGGCTACTTTCAAGAGTTACCTATAGTCAACAAAGCTGTCTCATAAATCTAAAAAAACACTTTCTCACCTCTTCCTATAGGTAAGTTTATACTGATTTTTTTTGAATTTCCCTCTCCTGTTTATCTTCATCCTCATGAGGTGAAATTCTGGCTTTCCTCTCATCTGTAATCACTGAGTATACAGGAAGTATGACATCAGAAACGATCAATCCTCCAGTCAGCCCATCCCCCGTGCAGC
>CALFBV010000151.1 GCA_937951395.1 uncultured Rubritalea sp. | reverse complement strand
AGGGGTGAGAGCTGTAACTGTAGCTGCTTCCTTGAGAATAATTTTCAACTCTCCATCGCAAGAAAAGGAGACTTTAGGATGCTTTACGCGGACAGCTCCATAGTAAACGAAGACTCCTTTTTTAGCATCGAATAACAATCGATCACTCTTGATGTCGAAAAATTCTCTTCCTTCTTCAGGCACTAATTCTGCTGGTATGGGGAGAGCTGGGTCGACAGCGGGAACCTTCCCCAACTTGTCTGTTAGCTCCTTTCGAATAGCGGCTATCTTAGCTTCGGCCTCTGCTGTTGCAGCAAGGGCTGCTTTGGTTTCATCGAGTTGCTGGATGAATAACTGAGTAGATGGTTGCGAAAGTTTATCAATTTGAGTGATTTCCTGAGCAGAGAGAAAGGAGGGCGCAATAACTGCTGCAGCAATGACACCTGAGGCAGCGAGGCTCTTTGCGCTGGAAGCTTTTGGTGTGATAGACGTGTCCTCCACCTTTTCTTCAGTTGGTTTGTTATTAGTATTCATTGATTCAGCTTTCTTAAGGTAGATGATAGTTTGATTTTTGCCTAGTAAAAAACCACAGTGATTTTTCCAGTCTAGTGTAACTCCTTGACTAGAAGTTATGAAGTTGGTTCCTGAAAAAGTAAAGTTTTCCTGACTAGTAAGAAGCCCGGAGGTCTGGTTGTAGTTTACGGAATTAAGCATCGAGCTGGTTTTTATTTTTCCAGTCTTGTCGTAGAGGGAGATGCCAACGTTAGTTCCCTGGATCTCTGAATCGCTGATGACTTCAAGCTGCTCAGCGGTGAGAAGGGAAGAGGGCGTGTAGTCTTTGTTATAGCGTGGGATGCTGATCTTCTTTAGGATGCTACCTGCAGGGAGTATTTCTAGTGCAGGGAGGCGATTCTTGGTTTTTTCTATAGATGCATCCGCCTTCTTAGTGAGTTCATCAGCAGCTATCGTGTTGATGCTTAGAATTCCTATGATGAAGAAGCGATGCATGTATCTCTGATTGATTAGAGGTGAGTTTTTATTCACCGTGAGCGGCTTGGTGAACTGCGAGGAGCCTCTTGATGACGCCTTCTATCTCAGTGAGTGGTATCTGGTTTGGTCCATCAGATAGAGCCTTAGCAGGATTCGAGTGTGTCTCCATAAAGACTCCATCTACGCCTGTAGCTACTGCTGCGCGTGCTAAGACAGGTGCTAGGAAGCCATCGCCACCAGTCGATCCGCCTAGTCCTCCGGGGCGCTGAACTGAGTGCGTAGCATCGAAAATGACCCGGATGCCTTCTTCACGCATGATGTAGAGTGAGCGCATGTCTACTACTAGATTGTTATAACCGAAACTTGATCCTCGCTCAGTAATGTAGAAGTCATCACAATCATAGGAGTGTAGTTTTTTGGCGATGTTTACGGTATCAAGTGGAGCTAGGAACTGTCCTTTCTTGACGTTTACAGTGCGTCCAGTCTTGGCGCAGGCCTCGATAAGGTCTGTCTGACGACACAGGAAGGCGGGAATCTGAAGAAGGTCAATGTGCTCAGCAGCTACCTCCGCCTCGTGTGGATGGTGAATGTCTGTGGTGACTTTTACTCCAAGCTCTTTAGAAATTTCACCCAGAATACGGGTTCCTTCTTTAACTCCTGGACCGCGGAAGGCATCACCAGATGTGCGATTTGCTTTGTCGTAGGATGCTTTAAAATAATAGCCGATGCCGAGACGGTCTGCGATAGGCTTAATAGCGCGAGCCATTTCCCAAGCAAAGTCTTCGCTTTCTAGTCCGCAGGGTCCGAGTATAAAGAATGGTTGGTTCATGATGTAAGTATATAGATGAAAGATTAAAGTATAATGTGCTGTTAGCCTAGGTCCTCGGCTTCTTTGTAGAGGTGGGTGAGGTTGTCGATGGCTTTGGCGAGTAGTGCTTGCTCTTCGTCTGCTAAATTGCCTGATGTTTTAATGGCTAACATTTCAAGGGAATCAATAACACTTTGAGCTGCGACAAGGTTGACCGTTTTCTCGCCTGTGGCTGGGTGAGGTAACTGCCCCAGAAAGAGGCCGGCATTTTGGGCTTGGAGGAGGACGAAGTTATTGAATCTAGGGTCTGCTGTTGGTTTGGATGACATGTTAGATAAAGTGTAGCTAGATTTAGATATTGGGCAAACTAGAATTCGGAAAAAGTGACGATTTTTAAGACAGATTTACGACTTGGCTAAACAGTAAATATCGGCAATGGTAACTCCATCTATGAGCAATCCATTTAGAGAAGATTTAGTGTCACGTTCACAGCCGGAAGCCTGCACTGTTGTGATTTTTGGTGCTACGGGTGATCTTACTCACCGTAAACTTATCCCAGCGTTGTATAATTTAGCAATCGGTGGGGAATTGCCTCCTGGGGTGAAGATTATTGGTTTCGCGCGCAGGGGTAAATCTGATGAAGTGTTCAGAGAGGGGCTCAAGGAGTTGAATCAACAAGTTTCTAGAAGCGGGCACGATGAGGAGATTTGGAGTGATTTTGAGAATACTGTCGAGTACCACCAGAGCGAATTTCAAGATGAGGATGGTTACAGTCGTCTTGCTGATAGACTAGATGCGATCGATGCAGAGCGCGGAGGGAAGGGTAATCGCTTGTTTTATATAGCGAGTGCTCCTGAATACTTTGATGATATTTTGATCAACCTCAAGAATGCGGGCCTCAATGAATCTAAGGAGGGGTGCTGGTCACGTGTGATTGTGGAGAAGCCATTTGGCACAGATTTGCCGAGTGCCCAACATTTGAATCAGGTTGTAAATCAAACTTTTGAGGAAAAGGATACGTATCGTATTGATCATTATTTAGGAAAGGAAACGGCACAGAATATCATGGTGCTTAGATTTGCTAATGCGATTTTTGAGCCTCTCTGGAATAGCCGTTACATCAAGCAAGTGCAGATCACTTGCGCTGAACATCTTGGCA
>CALFBV010000150.1 GCA_937951395.1 uncultured Rubritalea sp. | reverse complement strand
CATCTATAGTGAACCCCCCTCTGATCCTAAGTTTACCTTCTTGCTTAAAATCTATATCAGAAACTTCAATTCTGCGTTTAGTCCACCTCATCGTCATCTTTGATTCCCCTACAAACACAGACTCAAGATAGTTTTCTTCCGAAAGATACTCAGATAAAGTCTCCACAAACTGAAAGTCGTTCACCCTAATGTCCTCTAAAGCCATTTCAGTTGTGACATCAAACGAATCGATGTCACCTAATTTCATTTTAAATGTTCCATTAGCTGCCTCAATTCTTCCCTCAATGAACCTACGAGCCCTGCTATCCAACCACTCACGAAGAGGGTATCCCTCTAGCTTAGTTTTTAAATCAACAAGACTCCCTTTCGTATATCCCACCGATCCATCAACACTAACCATACCATCATGGTCTTTAGATTTAAGACTCAAATATATTCGCGCCCTATCTTCATCAAAGCTCACAAGACCAGTTCTGACATCAAACCCGCCAAATAATGGAACCATGAACTCACCACTATCGACACTAAACTGGTCTCCATTCTCTGCACTAACCCGATAAGAAGCCGAGCCTTTCTTTAGACCCCATAGTGAACCTTCACCAAAATTCACGTTTAGCTCGGAACACTCATAGAGAGCAAATTTGAAATCCACAGGCTTCACTGGACTTATTTTAAGCTGAGGTTTGCTATTAGCCATCTCAACATTAAGATCCGCTTTTGAGATACCAACAGCACTACCGCCCCAACCACCTCCTATAAAGGCCAACATACCATAGTCTGCGTTAACTCCAGTCAGCTTTAACTTACTTACTACAGTATCTTTATCAGGCCAGTTCATTGAAATTTTTGATAATTTAGCTGAAGCTGGACTCACATCCAGTCTACCTAACTCGACTTCTGCGCCAGAAACATTCACCACCGTTTCTGTGATTTTAGATTTAAATTTATTACCATTATAATAACCCAACAAAATACTAAATGCTATAACCGACAGCAGGACGAGAACTATTGCCGAAGCTAGCAACATTACTTTGCGTTGATTATTCTTTTTCTCTTTTTCTTTCTTCGGCTGAACACTTCTGCGCTTCTTAGATTTAACTTTGATCGCCTCTGAGCCATCTGCTCTGATGACCCGCTCTCCACCTTCGACTTTACTTCTACGTTTCTGCACGGAGCCCTTCTTAAGGTTCCGCATCATTTCATCTAGAGGGATGTTATCATTATTTTCTGACACAATATTATCTGTTTGTTCTATTTTTATAGGAATATGAAGCGCTCCAAGTGAGCGATGATGCAGACTATCTCTCTCTCCATGGCTGACCTGTAGGATCTACAAGCTCCACTTTGACAAACATAATCACAGCTTTTCTGCTATTTTTAAGCCCTTGGGACTGGAAGAATCTACCAACAAGGGGCAGGTCACCTAAAACGGGAATCTTATCATTTACATTTTCAATTCTCTGCTGAATTAAACCTCCAACTACTATAGTCGCTCCATCCTGCACAGTAACTCCCGTGTTTAGTCTGATCGTTCTGAAAACGGGCATTAGAACGTTGTTCTGCACTACTTCTAGCTCTGACGGCAAACCAGTGATCGGATCTATTATCGAAGTATTGAGCGGATTACCATAGTTAACAAACCCCTCAAATTCCACGACTGTAGGATTTAGCTGCAAATCAATATAGTTTTTATCATCACTAACCGTAGGCTCTACAGTCAATTCATAACCCAATCGTTTTGTATCGAAGGCAGTAGGGTGAGTCGGGGTGGCCGGAATAGAGCCACCAGCATCAACCCTAACGGGGGTCGGAGGGTTAGTGTTAGGAAAACCTTCTTGAGTTATTTCACCAGGCTCATATTCTGTGGCGTAGATCATTTCTAATCCTGAATGCAGTTCGACTCTTTGACCCGCTATGCTAACTGTAGAGGACTGGTATAGCTTTGACTCACCGGACTTCTGATTTAACGCACGCATGATCGTCTGAAATGTTGCGTCATTGATCTGGCTAGTTACTGACAATGGGCTAGACGCTCTGGCTTGTGAAGGCGCGCTAATCCCTGCGATGCGGGCATCAATACTATTTTGCAGGAACATAGAATCTCCACTCCTGTTGCCAGCAGTGATTGCATTACCAGCGACTGATTTACCACCTACGAAATCTGGGGCTGCATTTATAGCTCCGCCATTGCCTTGAGTACCACCTGTAGCAAACACGTTGTTTTTAACATGGGTAGGCTCTAGCAACCAATCATATCCTAGCTCATTTAGGGTCGTTTCTGAGACTTCAATGATTGAGGTCTTGAGAACCACCATGACACTCTCGCTCATCGCCTGCGCGCGGATGTATGCCTCAATGGAATCTAGCTCCAATGGAGCGTTTGTTACACGAAGCGTTCCGTTAGTCCTGTTGTAAAATGCGGTGGCTCCCTCTGGGAAGGCAATGCCTAGTTTTTTGAGAAAATCAACTACTCCAGTTTTCGACCTCAATGTAGGCGCATCACCAAACACGTCATCTGATTCCGCCTCTCCTGCATCATCCATAAATCCTGGTGGCACTCTGAAAGTGCGGGACTCTAGCTCAGTAGTGTTCGAGCCTCGTGGTCTGATGACTACAGCGAACTGCTCCTGACGCCAGTAGGTGCCAGATTGCTGTGTTACGTAATCTAGCACCACGGAAAGCGGAACATTCTTAAGCTGAAGATTTATTCTAGAACCTTCGATTTTTTTCTTAAATCCTGATTTTTCATCACCAATTCTGGTCACAAAATTCACACCCTTTTTCTCTGGATCTAGCTCTGTAGTATCTAGCTCTCTGGCCCAGATTCTTACCATCCGGATGGCTTCATCAAATGAAACATCATCCATTTCCACGGATGGGACTAAAATTTGCTTAAGCTTACTGCCACGGATATTCTGACCAAACCCCACATCTAAATTCGAGGAAGAGCTCGCTTCTACGAGACCAGTTTTGTCATTTGATCCAAGCTTGAGCTCCCATAGCGCATCTACTTGATTAAGAGCTTCGCTACGAGCGTGATCTCTGGCTGCCGCGCTGTAATTTCTGATGTTTTGAGCGACCCGCTCCATCCCACGCCGAGCAGCTTTATTGGTATTGTCTATCCTAATAACTTCTTCATAGGCGATGAGCGCCTCATCATATTGAGCTTGGAGGAAATATGATTCTCCTCTTCTAAGCCAATGAGCTACTTTTTCGATATTACGAACATGTTCAGGAGTGAGAGTAGGGCTGTAGCGAATGGGATCATCTAGTTTTGCTAGCATTTTCATCGCTCCTGCATTTCCTGGCGCCACGTCTTCGCCTAAGACATCATTCAGATGCTCTCTAGCTTTATCGTATTGCCCTGTTCTGGCTAAAACTTTTCCATACTCGACAGCTGCCTGCGCATAGCGATCCCCAGCCGCGAATCTCAGCTGATGAGTCATCCCTGCTTCGGGTATGAGTTCAAATGCATTTTTATAAGAATCGACAGCCTTTTTAAATTCTCCTGCCTTATAAGCAACATCACCTTCCTTGAGCAGCTCTTGCGCCTTCGCCACATTGCCCGCACGACGGTTAATCTCTTTCTGGATCAACGAAACATCCTCCTTTGCATAGAGTTGATCGACGGAAGCGATGACACTCAAACTCATGATTGATGCCGTGAAAAATCTTCTCACTTGCCCTGCAAAAACCGGATTGAAGTTAGGATAAAATTTGGTATATTTTGAATGGATTGAACTCTTGCGCATATGAACTCTAACACCTAAGCATAAAAATCCGCTCAGGCTAAGCTCAAAATCATAAAAAATCGCGCGTTTTACATAAAACTTACCTCTAGCTTTAAATTACCTACACAAGAAAAACTTAAACCTCTAAAAATAAGTCAGATACAACCACCGCAAGCATCGCAAGTATCTAGATTAGTTATCAACATTTGTTCACAAGTTACCAAGATTGACGCGCCAGAGAAATTAGTAAATCCTCACTTATTAGAAACACGTCATGGAAAAGCAAAAAGAATTTAAAACGGGTCCCGAGCTTCAGAAGAAAAACTCAGTCAAAAAGGAAGAAGATTTCGCACAGCGCGCGCTGCCTCATGCGAACGGACCTGAGAAGAGTTTACTCAGTTCTATGCTGCAAGATCCAGCCGAGTATGTAATGCTCGCTGAGGAAAAAGGACTCACTCCAGACCATTTCTACCACCCTTCTCACAAGGCAATTTATCAAGTAATGCGTGAGCTCTCTAACAATGGCGTAGAGATCGAGCTCGTATCCTTCACACAGACTCTGTTAGATAGAGATCTGTTAGATAAAATTGGTGGTCCATCAGCAGTTACTGAGATCTATACCTACTCGCCCACTGCTGCGCATTTCGAGCATCATCTTAATATCATCAAAGATAAGTTCACGCTCAGAAATATCATTTCTTCATGCACGGAAGCAATCACCAGATCTTATGAAGATCAAGAAGAAGTCCCTGAACTGTTAGATGAAGTGGAACAGAAAATTTTCGCTATCCGAGAAGGCGCTGAGACGAATGAAGCGCCAACCGTAAAGCAAGATGTTAAGAAAGTTATCGAGGATTTTGAGAAATTCATGGCTGGCGGAGGAGAGCCAATGGGCATCAAGACTGGTTACAAAAGGCTGGATGAAATGTCCAATGGACTCAAGCCTGGCGAGATGTTCATCATCGCTGCGCGTCCATCCATGGGTAAGACATCATTCGTGATGAACCTTATCGAATACATCTGTCTGGATCAGAAACTCCCGTCCATGGTATTCTCCTGTGAGATGACTTCTGCGCAGATTGTTCAGCGACTTTTATTCGCCCGCGCTAGATACGCCATCACGAATCTACGCGATGGCATCAAACCACAGAAAGATGACCTCAAACGCATCAAACGAGTCGCAGCAGAAATAGCTGAGTCAAAACTCTTCATCGATGACACTGCGGGCATCTCCATTTCCGAACTCCGTGCTAAGGCGAGACGCAAGAAAAAGGAAGAAGACATCCAAGTCATCGCTATTGATTACCTCCAGCTGATGCGCTCCACATCCAAGCAGGCGCAAAACTCTCGTGAGCGTGAGATCGCAGAAATTTCCGCTGGCCTCAAGGGACTAGCTAAAGAACTCAGTATCCCAATCATCGTTCTAGCACAGCTAAACCGTGGACCTGAAAACCGTGGTGGAACACCGCGCATGTCTGACCTTCGTGAGTCTGGATCTATTGAGCAGGATGCAGATATGGTGGGACTCCTCTTCCGCTCAGCCTACTACGCTGATGACCAAGAAGAGCGCGATGAGAAAGACGGCGAGGCAGAAATCAACATGGCGAAAAACCGTAACGGACCCACAGGCAGCATCCCCCTCACCTTCATCAAGGAACTCATGCGCTTCGAGACGAGAGCATTTGATCGAGAGTCTGAGTAATATATCTGACTTAGTCCGAAACTATCAGACATAAAAAAACCTCATCTCCGCTGAGCAGAGATGAGGTAAATATTTGAGTTGAATAGTCTCGCTTAGATCTATGCCTTAGCGCGTTTAAGCTCTTGGCTGAGGCTCTTGACTACTGAGCGGATCTCTTGCTCAGTTTCTACGAGGGCGGCTTTTGAGAGCGATACTTTGTTGGAAATGGCTTCCTCTAGTTTGCTGTATGACTCAGCTAATCTGTCAGAAAGTCCATCGATCATTTCTTCTGCTTTTTCCTTGAGTGGTGATGAGACTCCTTGTTCGGCTAGTTTACCACGCTTAGATTCG
>CALFBV010000149.1 GCA_937951395.1 uncultured Rubritalea sp. | reverse complement strand
GCACCCACATCATTGTGAGGTTTTCTACACTTTCTTTGTCTGCAAATTCTTTAACAAGTGCTTCTGCTACATACTCCTCAGGCATGAGGTCTACTGCGTAGCGGTATGAATTCAGCATCGCTGCTGTGCTAGGTCCTACTGCTGCAATTTTTGCTCCACCCAAGCTTCTAGCATCTGCGTATGCTTTGAAAAACGCCTCAAAAAATTGCTCCACTCCATTGACACTTGTAAAGACTAACCAATCATAAGTGTGGACGTGTGATACGTTTTCTACGAAATCACGTTGTGCAGTTGCGCTCTGTGGCGGCAGGATCTTGATGGTAGGAATCTCTAGCACATCGGCTCCCCTAGCCTCTAACAGATCTCTTAATTTACCTGCCTGTGATGACGCTCTTGTCACCACCACTCGTTTACCTTTTAGATTTTTACCCATATCAAATTTTTGTTAAATCGTTAATCCTTCAAAAAGCTCCCCCGCCACCTTAAGCGCTTCATCTGCTTTGCCACTGGCTTCTGACTGATAAGGCTCCCCTGCTCCCTCCTCTGGGAAGACGATGCCTTCCATGAGTATTTTATCACCAAACAACTGTGTAGCCACCCCTACTGGGGTGTGACAGCCACCATCTAACAGCCGGAGAAATTCTCTCTCTGCTGTAATCCTAGTGAATGTAGCCTGATGGCAAATTTCCTGCACACATGCAATCGTAGCAGCGTCCCCTCTCCTTACCTCTATCCCTACACAGCCCTGTCCTGCTGCTGGTAGAAATTTCTCTGGATCTATTCTCTCACCGTAGACACTTCCTGCCTCGGTCTTCATCTCGCCTAGAGCATCGTATCCTAGTCTAACTAATCCTGCTTCAGCTAAAATAATAGCGTCCACTTCATCACTAGCCGCGAGCTTTCTCAAGCGAGTAGGGACGTTGCCTCGGATGTCTACTAGGTTCAGATCTGGTCGCAACCAGAGCAACATTTTCTGCCTACGCACGGAACTCGTAGCCACTGTTGCACCTTGTTTTAATCCATCTAACCCGCCTTTTTCCTTGCTGATAAGGATATCATTCACTGGGGCACGTTCTAGCACGGATACTATTTCAAATCCTTCTGGAAGGACGGTAGGCACATCCTTTAGACTATGTACCGCGAGGTCTATCTCGCCAGCTTCCAGGGCTAGCTCTAGCTCTTTAGTGAAGACGCCCTTATCGAGAACATCTTCTGTTTTAGCAATGTCACTGAGCGGCACATCTGTGCGGCGATCGCCAGTGGTCACGATCACGTTTCTGACGATTTCCATTTCTGGAAACGCCTTACCTAAGAGTCCCTCCACCATGTCTGCCTGGACGAGAGCCAAGGCGCTCCCTCTCGTTCCTACGATGATCTGTTTCTTCTCTGATGATTGTTCGTTGTTAGACATTATTTCGTTATTGATTCTTAATTTTCAGCACCTCAGCCTCGATGATTTTCTCGCACTCACTCACCTGTGCTTGGCGTCTAGCCTGCCCCTCATCCACCTGTTTTTGCAAGGCGTCTAAGTCATATAGATAGACTTCTTCTATCTCACCCACAGCATGCTCTATGTCTCTTGGCAAAGCTATATCTATCATGAAAAGCGGACGGTATTTACGCGTTTTTCTCACCGCCTCTATATCAGTAGCGCGCACTACTGGCTCGCTAGCTCCTGTGGAAGAAATGACGACATCAACCTTCGCCAGAACCTTCGCCCAGTCATCGAACCTTACCGCTTCGCCTCCCACTTCATTAGCGAGGGCTTCTGCTTTATCGAATGATCTGTTAGTCACGTAGACCTTCTTCACCCCACGCAGCACCATACTCTGAACGGTAATGCGGCTCATCTCTCCCGCGCCTATCACCATCACAGTACTGTCCTTGAGGTCACTGAATATTTTCTCTGCAAGATCAAGCGCCACGCTACCTACAGATGTCTGCCCATTCTGGATTGAGGTTTCGGTGCGCACTTTTTTACCTACACCGAATGATTTCTGAAACACCTTATTCAGCACTCCGCCAGTGGCTGTAGCTTCTAGCGCGTATTGGTAGGCTTTCTTCACCTGACCGAAAATTTCTGTCTCCCCGAGCACCATAGAGTCTAGTCCACTGACTACTCGGCAGAGGTGCTTCATGGCTTCATCAGACTCGCATTCATAGAAATGCGCAGCGTCATCTACATCACAGCCGAGGTTCTGTTTCACGTTTTTTTCTGCCTCTGTTAGACTATCGTCTTCAGCAGCCACATAGATTTCCATACGGTTGCAAGTGGAAATAACCACAGCTTCTGTCACTCCGCCGAGCGTGGTGAGATGATGGCTTCGCTGACCTAAATTTTCCATAGGGATGGAGAATTTCTCGCGTATTTCTACTGGAGCAGTCTCGTGATTTAAACCTAGGCAGAAAAGATTCATCGTATCAGTGAAATTTAGAGGGCTGCAAATACGGATAACGATGCCACAAATAGCACCACGACAAAAACGGACATTCTCTTAGGGGTCATCCCCCTCACAAACCAAACGCCTAACATCAGCGCGTAGGTGAGCCATACTGCGGCAGCCACCCATAAGTGCGCTCCTCCGCCCTGTGAACGCATCATTAATCCGCAGGCTAAGCCTATGGTTAAAAAACTTACCCCTATCACTGTCAGCCTCACCACGGATTTCACGATCGTGTGGAGTGGCGGCATTTTCTTAAATAGACCTGAGCTGGTATCGCGAGTCTTGAGCAGCCTATCTAAAACCAAGAACATGACTGCCGAAATAGCACCTAGGGCGAGTGCTCCGTAAGATAAAACAGATACCGCAGAGTGCATTTCTCCCCAGTAATCTACGTTCGTCTGCCTAGCTGGGTCTGCATCTAGCACCCCTGGTATAATAGCAGCCAAAAGCATGACCGTAACTACGGGTGCTGAGAACATTCCCAGCAGAGTGACCCGATACGCTGAGCCCA
>CALFBV010000148.1 GCA_937951395.1 uncultured Rubritalea sp. | reverse complement strand
CTATTTGCTCCGCTGTATGTTTCTAATGAATGTGTAAACAACTGCTCTTATTGCGGATTCTCTCGGGATAACGCCATTCTCAGAACAACGCTCACTATTGAACAAGTAGTCACTGAGGCTCGTCACCTCTTTGATCTCGGGTTCAGAAACATCCTTCTGGTGGCTGGCGAGCATCCTAAATTCGTCTCCGAAGGATACCTTCAGGAATGCATCGATGCCATCAAATCCTTCATCCCCACCATAGCCATCGAGGTAGGCCCGATGAAAGACCACCAGTATGGTGAGCTGACAAATCATGGGGCTGAAGGGCTCATCGTTTATCAAGAAACTTATGTGCGTGATGCCTACGCTCAGCTACACACAGCGGGGCCTAAGAAAAATTTTGACTGGCGACTTGAGTGCCCAGAGCGCGCTTATGCTGGAGGGTTCCGCCGGATCGGTATAGGTGCACTCTTCGGCCTCGCCCCGTGGAGACAAGAAGCACTCGCACTCGCGGCACATCTGGAATACCTCTACAAACATTGCTGGAAGGCATCCTTCTCCGTGGCATTTCCCAGGATGCGTCCCTATGCTGGAAATTATCAATACACTCCAAATCCAGATCTATTTCTCGATGATAAATCACTGGTGCAGCTCGTCTTCGCCTTCCGCATTTGCTTCCCACAGGTAAACATCGTCCTCAGCACGCGCGAGCCGGCATCATTTAGAGACGCGCTCATTCCGCTCGGCATCACCCACATGTCAGCAGGCTCTCAGACAGAGCCTGGCGGATACACTGGCGCAGGTCATGACGACCTCCACCTCACAGTGAAAGGCAAACGTGTAGAGCTCACCAAGTCGGAGATAAAACCCTGCCAGAAGGCAACTGAACAGTTCACCATCGATGACACCCGCTCCCCTGCCAGCATCGCGCAGCTACTCCAGAGTCAAGGTTACGAGCCGGTCTGGAAAGACTGGGATCAGGCCATCCTACAGCATTAATTTTTTTGTCACCATCTAATAATGAACATCACTCTAAACGGTAAGAACAAGGAGATACCTGAAGGCATTAACATACTGCAACTACTTGATACATTAGAGCTATCAGGAAAACCGGTAGTCATTGAGCACAACAAAGTCGCCATCTTCCCGAGAGATTACACTAACATCTGCTTCAAGGAAAATGATCAAATTGAGATCATTAATATAGCCGCAGGGGGGTAGGTTTGATATTACTTTGTAAATGCCATTTTCTCTTCAAGAACGCTGGATGAAATTTTGCGCCAGAGCCACTATCCCACAAAGGGAAGTACTCTGGCAAAATTTTCTTGCGCTCTACTCTGAAGAAAGCCGCCATTACCATAATCTCGCCCACATCGAGGACTGCCTTACCAAGCTAGACCAGTGGCCATCACAGCCATCTCCAGCTGAGCGAGACGCCATCGAACTAGCCATCTGGTTTCATGACGTCATCTATGACACCCATAGAGCAGACAATGAGGAATCCAGCGCAGCACTCGCCACCCATTACCTGCGCGGACACCCTCTTCAGATAGACTGCCACGCACTCATACTCGCCACCAGGCATAAGCAGACAGAAGGTATGCGCGCGGAGGAGATCATCTGTGACATTGACCTATCCATCCTCGGAGCCAAGCCAGAAAAATACCGCGCCTACGCAGAAAACATCCGCCGCGAATACCACTGGGCAGAACAAGAAGAATACCGCGAAGCCCGTGCTCGCGTGTTAGAAAATTTCCTAAACAAAGAAAAGCTATTCCAGACCCCCTACGCCCTAGGCAAATGGGAAAAACAAGCACGGATTAATATAAAGGCAGAGAGAGAAGCCCTAATGAGCCCAGCGTAAATTAATATTAAATATAGTACATATAGGTATCCTCATTCCCCATCATCTCCTGTAGTGAAGTTTTTTTCAGTAGCGCATCGATGTCTCGACTAATCGATTCCCATAGACTTGCCACAGAAACTGCTGAGTCACCGTCCTTCACCGTAACATCTGCCACTACTCCAGAGTTCACCGCTTTTACGATCTCATAGAGACTTATATCCTCAGGATTTCTCGTCATATAATAGCCCCCGTGCTTACCGCGCTTACTCTCGATGATACCATGTGAACGTAACGCATTTAGGATCTGCACTAGAAAATTCGATGACACATTCTCACGTTGTGCTATCTCTTCTAGCTTAAGTATGCTATCGTCGCTTCTCGCTAGTTGCACAGTCGCCCTACAAGCGTATTCTAATTTCTGGGAAATCTTCACTGCCTATAGTTCAACCATATCATGCATCAAAATTCTAACTCCAATAATCACAAACTCTGTCATGCAACTACCGTAGATGTGCCACAGAGCTGGATAGACATCAGGAAGCAAGCCGCGGACCTAGCAGAATCCGAGCCACAGCTACACCCCTTGCTATCAGACATTATCCTAGACCGACAATGCCTGAACACCGCCCTAGCAGCGCGCCTAGCACGCAAGCTCGGCCGTGAAGACATGGGCAGAGATGAGCTCATGCCCCTTCTTCTAGAAATCTTTAGAGCTGATGAAAAAATCACCGCTAGCGCAGTAGCAGACATGCAAGCCATCGTAGAGCGCGACCCCGCTTGCCAGACCATGCTAGAGCCCATGCTCTTCTTTAAGGGCTTCCTCGCCATCACCACTCACCGCATCGCTCACTATCTCTGGAACAAAAACAGAAGACCGCTGGCGCTCTATTTCCAGAGCATCACGAGCGAGGTCTTTAGTGTAGACATCCACCCCGCTGCTAGAGTAGGTTGCGGCATTCTGCTAGACCACGCTACCAGCATAGTCATGGGAGAGACTGCCATCGTAGAAGACAACGTTTCCATCCTCCACGAAGTCACCCTAGGAGGAACCGGTAAGACAGAAGGAGACCGCCACCCAATCGTCCGCTCAGGCGTACTCATCGGAGCGGGTGCTAAAATTTTAGGTCGCGTAGAAATAGGCACCGGAGCCAAGATCGGAGCCGGCAGCGTGGTCCTACAAGACGTCCCAGCGCATACGACAGTGGCGGGAGTGCCAGCAGTCATCGTAGGAAAAGCAAGTGAGGAAAACCCTGCGCAAGAAATGAATCAAAATCTCGCGTGTGGGCAGATATAAGCGCGTCTTACAAGAACCTAACTAGCACCAGCAGCACGGCACAAACACAGCCTACCGAGCAAGTTACATTTGAAGCTTTTTAGAAAAAGGCAGATACCTAAAACGGCCAG
>CALFBV010000147.1 GCA_937951395.1 uncultured Rubritalea sp. | reverse complement strand
TTACTAGTTTTCATAGGGAGTTTAATCTATTTTTACAGCGCTACGGATTTAGGTCATTGGCGCTGGGGCATCCCTTGCTCTATTATGCTTCTACCAACTCTTTGTATCGGAGCTGTCTGGTGGGTGCTTGACTCGATATCGTCACTACCTGAAATCTGTGCAGCAAACACTGAGCATATGAAATCTGTGGTCAAACATCACCGTAAGGCCATAGCAGAGGCTGAAGGAAAAAGATTAAGTAAATTCAAGTATCTCACTATTGTGGCGAAAATCCTCTATGGCTCTACCGAGGTAATGGATGGCGTGGGAATGGTCACCTTTGCGGCCACCCCTCTTTTCTGGATACTTTACGTCGTGACCTTTATTGGTTCCATCATATTGTCTAGCGTAATGTTCCTGACATGCACTTGTCATTATCTACTCACTTAAAGAGATTCCGGGGAGCACAGCACTATTAAACCTGCACTCCCCGCATCCCCATTATTAACCTGCCCTATCAAGAGGCAGGTGAACAAATCTTTTTACTCGGCATCTAGTCGTAGGGCTGCATTTTGCGCTGCCGTTTTCTTAGCTCCTGCGTCCACATCTTTTACATCTGTGAGGCGCATTCCTACTGGCTTGGATACTCCAAATTCTTCCATCGTAACGCCATACATCACGTCCGCTCGGCTCATCGTCCGCTTACTGTGCGTCACGATGATGAACTGAGAAGTATCGATAAAGCGGTCTAGCACGCGCAGGAATCTTCCAATGTTTGATTCGTCGAGTGGTGCGTCTAGCTCATCTAGCACACAGAATGGAGCTGGCTTGATCTGGTAGATAGAAAAGAGCAGCGCAACCGCAGTCATGGATCTCTCACCACCCGAAAGCAGGGTGATGGACTGTAGCTTCTTACCCGGAGGCTTCGCGATGATGTCGATACCACTTTCGAGTGGGTCATCTTCATCGACTAGGTGTAAGTTAGCTGTTCCTTTCTCACCGAAGAGCAGCTTGAACATCTCTTGGAAGTTCTTGCGAATCTGCTCGAAGGTTTCTGAGAATCTCTTACGCGTTTCTACGTTGATACGCTCGATAACATCAATAAGCTCGTCCTTAGAAATAGTAAGATCCTCGAACTGGCCTTTAACGAAATTGAAGCGCTCTTCTAGTTCTTCGAATTCCTCGATGGCATCCACATTCACTGGACCCATTGAGTCTAGCTTACGCTTGAGCTCTCCCACGCTGTTCTCTACGAATTCCCAATCTGGTCCAACTTCACCTGGAACAGTATTCAGGTCTAGATCAGATAGGTTAGAATTAGATTCTGCCACTACTTCCCCCTCAGCAGATTCATCTTCATCATTGGAGTTACCAGCACGTTTATCAGCTGTCTGACGCGCTTTTTTCTGATCCGCGATACAAGCTAAAAGCATATGCGAGTCTGGTCTGAATACATTTAAATCTACTTGATAACGCTCTAGAGTAGTCTCTAACAGATTTTCTAAGCGTAGTTCAAGCTTAGTCGCAGCAACTTCTTCCTTACCTTTTTGCTCGGTGATTTTCGTCACTTGTTGGCGGATTTCAGTAGCAGCTTTCTCTGCGACATTGATAGCCTCGATCAATGCAGAACGACTAGCTGACGCTTCCTCTAAGTCTATTTCTAGTTGGTGAGCAGCAGCGGTATTCGTTTCTATTTCTTCTAACAGACTACCACTCTCACTATTCGCATTTTCTATTCTATCGCGGAAGGCTATGATTTCACTTTCTCTTCTTCCTGTGTGATGCTTGAGTTCTTCGAGGCGGGCTGCCATTGGCTGCTGTTGTTCCTCTGCTGATTGCATGGCGCGGCGTTCTACAGCGAGATTTGTTTTGAGTTCGCTAAGAGTATTGACCGCATCTTGCTCACGTATCATCATCTCTTCTAGGTCTCTGCTCGCCATGAGCTGGTCATTCTCAAGCTCTTCAAGGCGCATTCTGGATGAGCCTAGATCTGCTTCCATTTCCTCACGGTTTCCAGAAGCGTTTGTCTCACGTTCGGATAATTCCTTCCGCTCCCACTCCACATTAGAAATCTTGCTTTCTATGGACTCCACCTCTCTTGTCGCAAGACTGAGCTGTCCCTGAAGAGTTGATTCTTCGACACGTGCTTTTTGAAGTTTTTCTCTGGCTACTTCTACCGCCTCTCTAGTCTCAGAGATTTGGCTCTCCAGCATTTCGAGCTTTTTCTTGGACTCGTCTTCTTGTTCTGTTAGAGTAGCTGTTAGAGCCTCTAGATCACGGATTTCATTCTGCCTATCAAGAACAGATGAGCCTTCACCGCTGGCTTCACCACCGGTTATAATGCCTTCAGCATTCAGCACAGCACCTTTTACAGATGCAAAAGTGACCTCTGGCATCATTGGTCTGAGCTTGAGTGCAGTGGCTAGATCTTCCACAATGAGAACATTAGTAAGAAGCTTTTCAATGATAGGAGTAACCACCTTCTCACTCTTCACTTTATCAACTGCCCATGCGATCCCGCCATCAGGCACGTGCATCAGCTGCACCTCAGACTGGGTAGGAATGAAGTCTTCTGGAATGATCGCCGCTTGACCCATCTTCTTGAGTGTCAATACATCGATGACGGACTCAGCCAGCATGGAGTCTCTGACGAGAACTGTCTGTAAATGCGCTCCGAGGGCTGCTTCTACAGCATGCGTATAGTCTCCTTCTACTTGGATAAAACTAGCTAAAACACCGCGGATTCCGGGCTCATACAGTTCCTTGTCATCCAGACCAGAGAGAACAGCTTGTGTCCCCTGCTCCAGTCCTTCACCAGTCTTCACGAGTTGCTTGAGCACCTCTAGTCTGGATGATGACTTGGCGAGTGACTTATGCTGATCTGCCGCCGCTTCTCTGGTGGCATCTAGTGTGCCACGGTATTTCTGAAAATTTCTCTCATGACTCTCGAACTCTTCAGCGAGCCCCGCTAACTTTGATACCCTCGTGTCGAGTTCTTCCGCTATTTTCTGTCTATTTGAGTAGTATTCTTCACGTTCTAATCTGAGCTTATCCTCATCTTCCGCAAGCTGCCTACCGCGCTCCCGGTTGCCTTCAAACTGAGCCAAGGCGCTTTCGATTTTTGCCTGTGCTGCGGCGATGAGTGATTGCGTTCTGTTAGACTCGGTTCTGGATTCTCTAAGAAGCGCTTCTTTTTCTTCTCTATGCGCCTTAGCGATCGCTCGCTTTTCTTCTTGCTCAGCGACTGAAGTTTCCTGCTTAGCTATTTTCTCAGAAATCTCGGTGAGTGAAACTGTCGCAAACTGTAGATCCATTTCTTGCTGACCTAGCTTCTGACGGGTCTCCTCGATCTCTTGCTCATTCTGTTTGATACGAGCGATGAGTTCCGCTTGACGTTCATTGTTAAAGGCTATCTTGCTCTGAGCAGAATTTGCGTTATTGCGCTTTTCATTCAGCATCTGGCGGATCTCTGAAAGCCGGCTCTCTAGCTCTTGTGCATCATCACGTGCCACGATCACTGCCTGCTCTCTCTCGGGAAGATCTTTCTCTATCTCATGCTCCCGCACCTCTAGAGACCTAACAGAACGTCGTAGCTCCTCAGCTTGAGCCTTGATCTCTGCGAACTTTCTATGACCTAAGTGAATATCTAATACTCTCACATTTTTCGCGAGTGACTGATACCTGCGCGCCTTCGCTACCTGACGCTTGAGCGAGTTCATCCGGCGCTCTTGCTCAGCAAGAACATCACTGACTCGGAGTAAGTTCGCCTGAGTGTAGTCTAGCTTACGAAGTGCTTCTTTCTTCTCTTTCTTAAATTTAGTAATCCCCGCTGCTTCCTCGAAGACTTGCCGTCTATCTTCAGGCTTGGATGACAGTAGCATGTCAATTTTACCCTGCTCCATGATTGAATAAGCAGTGCGCCCGATACCTGTGTCCATGAACAGTTCATGAATATCACGCAAACGACAAATTGTACCATTAATGCGGTATTCACTCTTACCATCACGGAAAACTCGGCGAGTGATGCTCACCTCATTGTAATCTACCTTCAGAGCCTCCTCGCAGTCGCCCATCGTAAGGGTGACCTCTGCCATACCGAGCGGCTTACGGCTGTCCGTTCCACTGAAAATAACATCTGCCATTTCTCCACCACGGAGAGCTTTGGCACTAGTTTCACCTAGCACCCATCGGATGGCGTCGACAACGTTACTTTTTCCACAGCCGTTGGGGCCAACGATGCCGGTTACGCCTCTGTGAAATTCAAACTTCGTCTTGTTAGCGAAGGATTTAAATCCGTGAATATCGAGTGATTTTAGATACATAGTTTTACTTGGTCTGGAGTTGGAGAGTCTAAGTCGTTAGATCGGGGCGGATCGCTATTACTGAGTAGTAAATTTATACTCCTCAAGAAGAATTCAACCAAGTACATTTTACTTGAAAAACAATATGTAGTGCATATTATTAAACAAAAACACCATATGTAGCGTCTATGTAATTTAACCAAGATGAAGTAAAAAGCTAACAGACTGCTTTGAACAGCCTAGGTTACTTCAAGCCTAGCATGTAATCAGCTAGTGTTTCAGACTCTTTTTTCTCTAGTCCCAGAGGAGCCATGACAGAATCTTTAAATTCCTTTGTCTTCTCTGACTCAGAATTAAGAATTGAGTTGATGTGTAGTCACGATCTACAGTGACTTCCACTTCCTTACCTCCGCTGATCACCGTTTGCTTGTAAATTCCACTATCTCATTCGTGCTTGCCTCCTGACCATCTATTTTGCGGTGAAGAGTGTACCAGAATTCCTTGGAGTGAAAGATCGACTTACCAACTACCTTAGGGTAATTACCTCAAAAATTGGGGATACACCACAAAAAACTGTGAAGCGTTCTTATGAACGTTGCTCGAAACGCGTCCAGAAGTGGCTAAACGAGGAGTATCCAGCCATTGAGCAAAAAGCTCATAAAGAAGGTGCTGAGATCCATTGGGGTGACGAGACTGGGATGTGCAACCAAGCTCAAGTTGGAAGAGGCTACGCTCCAAAAGGCAAAACTCCAGTAAGAGATAGAAAGGGCAAAAAAGAGAGTATCAATATGATTTCGACAGTGACCAAGTTAGGGGAAATTCGCTTCATGTTCTACGAAGGCTCAATGAAAAAGAATAAACTGCTAGGATTACTCCAAGGCTGAGTAATCCTGGTAGATAAAGTAAGAGTGATTTAAATTTCATAAAGAACTAGTAGTCTTTAGTGATCGATCTTTAAAGTTACTATTACAAAAATGAAACTTAGGCACTGAAAATTGACTAGTTTTCTAGTGCAGTCACCAATCAAGTAGCCCTCCTAAGCCTCGGCTGTATAAATAGAAGCAATACCACCACTCAATGGTTCGCAACGGGGTTCCTTGTAGCCTTGATTGGCGATGAGGTCGCACATGGCATCTCCGCTTGGGAAGTCTCCGATGGAGCCGGCTAGGTAGGCATAGGCTTCTTCCTCAGAGGTAAGTTTTCCTGCTATCTTCGGTAAAATTTTGTTCAGGTAAAATCCGTAGGGTTTTCTTAGTAGGCCTTCTGGGCTGGAGAAATCTAGGACGAGAAGATGTCCACCGGGACGTATAACGCGGCGCATTTCTGTGAGCGCCTTCGGATAGTCTGCCATGTTACGCAGACCGAAGGCTACGGTGAGAACATCGCAGCTATCGTCCGCGAATGGCATGTTCATTGCATCTACGACTTGGGTGAGCTTGACTCCGCGCCTTGAAGCGTGAGCAAGCATTTCTGGGCAGAAATCTGAAGCGATCACTTCTGCTTCATCGCACACTTTCTGAAGCTCTATAGCTAAATCACCAGTCCCTGTGGCGATGTCCAGTATTCTGTTAGGAGCCCATTCCATGACGATCTGTCCCACACGCTTGCGCCAGAGGATATCTGTCCCCATGCTGAGCACATGGTTTGTGACCACGTAGCGATCTGCTATCTTTGAAAAGGCGTTTTTGACGAAGTTCGGGTCTTGCATAATTTCTGTTAGAATAGTTTTTTTAGAGCATTTAGTCTGGTAAAATATCTGTGTAGATACCTGGGTCACTATTAGGGATTTCCTGAGCGCTTATAGCCTTTTCATAAAACTCACGCGGTCCCACACCACCGATAACTCCATAGACGTAGCCGCTGTCTCTTAATGCTTCCATTGCTTTAAACAACAAAGCTTTTCCTATCCCTGTGCCTCGAGCATCTTCACCGACACCTGTTGGTCCGTAGAACCCTTTGGCTGTAGTTTCTATACAGCAAAAGCCTAAGATCTTCTTATCTCTGGTGGCAATAAAGCAAGTCACTGGCTGGCGCGACATAGCTACCTTGACCTCGCTCACCCATTTTGGTGAGAAATGCTCTCCGACCCATCCTGCTACAATATGACGCTCGTAAGCTCTGGCTCTGCGGAGGATGATCCCCTGCTCGTCTATCTTTGTATATAGTTCGCTAGAGTCTGGAAGCTCTAGGAGATTTACGATCATGTCTATCATGAATCTAACCTAGTCTGAAAGCGATAATTTACAAACCTAATATCTCCATAAATGGCCAGCTTTCGATCTCTTCTTGGCCACGGATGACATCGGTGATGACTTCTACACCACACATATCTTCCACGATCCCTTTGTTGGTTATGGTCGCGGTGTCGAGTTCGTCGATGAGATTGTTGAAGACGAGTCCCGCTGGCTCAATGCCGCGTGAGCGCATGGCTTCTACGGTGAGGAGCGTGTGATTGAGTGCTCCGAGTTTATTTCCTACTACTAGTATCACTGGATCACCTATTTCTGCTGCTAGCTCGGCTACGCAAAATTTCATCCCGTTTATAGGAACGAGCCATCCGCCCACTCCCTCTGTGATGATGCAGGCGTGTTCGCTCATTAGTTGTTGATGACCTTTCAGAAGGACGTCTTTTTCTATAGGTGCGTTCTCGAACATCGCCGCCACATGTGGCGCTGCTGGGGTTTTCATCCATATAGGATTGATCTTGTTCAGATCTTTTTCACTAGGCTCAGAAAATCCTGATGCGTCTGCCATTTCTAGGGCATCATTTCTGTCGCCGCAGCAGATCGGTTTATAGCCGATGGCATCGATACGCTCGTTGCGAAGAGCACGGATAATGAGTGAACTAATGTAAGTCTTGCCCGCGTCTGTGTCAGTGCCTGTGATGAATAATCCTTTGCCCATAATGTGTAATGAGCGCTTACTAGCTGATTTCTTTTAGCTTAGCAAGGCAGACCTCAGACCCGCAGTTGGTTTGCTCAGGATCATCATTGGTGAGGGCTTTTCCGCAACCACCTAAACATGGCTTGCCGTCTTCTGGCCAGTCTAGCGGATAGTTTGCTATCACTAGACGCATTCTTCTGACTCCTACTTTTGAGCGTGTGACGCCCATGGCTTCTGCTAAAACATCATCTGGGCATCGGCCGAGCATGTGATCCCATTTTTCCCATACATCGCCAATGCTACTGCGCTTTACCTTTTCTTTTTCAGAAAGAATACCTACACCTATCTTCTTCTTGTGCGCTACGATGGCACCCACGGTACAGCCTATCAGCAGGGCTAAATCCTTATCATCCACCACGCCTATTTTTGACTCCCATCTGGTCCAGTCTACTTTCTTGCGCAGGTCACCATCATACTTCGGGATGCCTAGCTTCTCGCGCCTTACGCGGACACTTCCAGGGGCACAGCCTATTTTCTTAGACAGCTCGGAGTCCGCCATATCAGGGATAAGATCGTCCCAGAGTTTCCAGTCTACTGACTTACGCTGATTATGCGCGGGGATACCGAGCTTCTTTCTACGTAGCACTACTGAGGCTAGTGAACATCCTACTTTTTCTGCTAAAACTTTATCTTCCACAGTGCCGAGAAGTGCATCCCAGTCTGACCAGTCAATCCGTGTGCGTGCACCGCGCTCACCAGATGCGGCGATGCCTAGTTTCTTTCTACGCATACTCACTGCTGCCAGTGAGCTGCCTATTTTTTCTGACAATTCTTTATCAGTGGTTTTCCCGAGTTGATCATCCCATTGGGACCAATCAATTGTGATACGAGGTTTACGTGCCATATACTTACTTTCTCCTCCTCTAGTGGTTATATAATTGTTTGCAAAGGAACTGATAGAACTTCTAATGATACAGTCTCAGAATCTCTGCTGTGTGTGTTAAATAGCTCAAGCGAGCTATAGCTATCGAACACACAAGATTAACTTTAGCAAGAGTTTTTTGCCCATCACAGATCACGTATATACTTAGTATCTACGGAAGAAAATAAGGCTACTTCAGCTAAACCTAGGACAAATTCCCAAGTTTAACTGAATTCATTTTACGTCACAAGGAGCTAGCTTATTAAAAAAAAGGGACTACTTCTTAGCCAGCCAGATCCCTAGGAAACTGGTGATCGCTAGGATGAGGATGAGCCCGAAGCTTGAGCCAGGTTTCCCTTCGCCAGAACCGTTACCAATCGTTTGATCTAGCTCTATTTCTATCGCTAGCTCACTGTCTCCTGAAAGATGTAGGTCCTTGTGAAAATGGAGAACCTTATTGGTATTGAGGATTTCTAGCTCTACTGCCTGTTCGGCATCCGTAGAGATGAGCTGAGGCTTCACTAGCTTTCTAGCTATGCGCTGCATGGCGAGAATCTCTTCATCACTATTCCCCTGCATGTAGTCTCCTAGCTGATTAGGGTTGAAATTTGTGCTTCCCATGAAGAACGGATTTCTTGAGACAGCTTCTTCGAGAGCATCATTATCTCTCTGAGTATTCCCCATCGCTTTATTGTCCATATAGGACTTCTGGCTGCGGGTGTTGAGCCCCATAATGGCTTGACTGGTCATGTTTCGCTCTAGTTTTACGCGCGCGTCCTCATTACTTGCTGCATCTACAGCTTGGTTGTAGTAAACACGGGTGAGGGCTGCGTTTGCTTTGTCTAGATCACCACTATTGCTGAAGTCCATGGCTCTATCTAACTCAAGCTTTCCTTCCTCGCGGAGCTGGAGATATCTAGCTTGTTTGATTTTTTTAAATTCATCCGAGTAGCTTTCTTCACGCTCATTGCTGATAGTGTCTAGATAGTCGAATCCGCCTTTGTAGCTGTTGAGATCATAGCCATCTGGGAGCATCACATACCAATCAATGTTCTCTAATGGAATGCTCAGCGTAGGACCTAAAAGAGTGATCGAACTCTTTGATTCTTCTGCTGCTTTCATCTGATAAGTGATCTGGACTTTAGCTGGCTGATTGCTCTGGATCGCTTCTGTGACAAGGAATGAATACGCATCCCCTTCTCTAACGACTTCGACACTTTTATCATTCACTATGACATTGAAAAGCTCAGCTCCAGCTGGCAGTGAAATTCTGAGGCTAGATTTTTCCGCCACGTTGATAGCTAGGCTCAGTCTGGAGAGAGCACTACCATCAGCATTGAACATGGTGCGCATTTCACCGCTCGCCACTCGTAGCTTGAGCGTGCCTGCCATGGAGTGGCGCTTGACTGTTAGAGGCATATTTCTCTCCACATCTACGACTCTATAGCAGAGGCTTGGCTCGCTACGATCTGAAATACTGTAGAGCTTAGATGGGACGTTGGACCAGTCGAAGCTGCGCCATTCACGCAGCTCTGAGCCTTGGACTTCCAGCCTACTCGGCGCGCGTACAGCCATGTAGTGCGCGCTTTGTTTGGTATCTAACAACTGCACAGGGGCGATCACTTCTGTATCGGCATCACGCAATTTTAAATTCTGGTATCCTATCTGCACGGGAACACCACCTATCATTCCACGGCGGAGATTGATCTGCCAGATATCGTCTTTATGATGGACGATTTCTTTTACCGTTGGACCACTCGCTCTGAGAGTGCTGGCATGTTCTTTTCCTATGCCAGGGATGCGGAGTTGAAATTGTTTCACTACAGCATGATCCACATTATAATGGATGTTCATCCAGTTCTTGGTGTGACCCTCCCGCACGCTAACTTGCTGAAGAATTTCAGCAGTGATCCAGGGATCTAACTTCTGAACTGCTAATGATATCTTCCAATCTTTCTGGAGTAACCTGAATGCGAGCGAGCCTTTATTTTGCTCAGTGTTATTTTTGCTATCGATCTGTGAGGCGTGCATACGATCTACCACACGGAGACGTATTCCATGATCTGGAATGAGGATCATCGAGCCCCGCTGGCGACTCACATTTTCTAATTCCCAGCGAGGAACATCCCACTTGTTCGCATCTTTTTTCACCTCAGGAGACTCGCCCAGCATCGCGATCGTAAAACGCTGTTGCCCCATCGTTCTCCCATTGAGATACAATGTAGCGAGTTGCCTTCCTTTCAAATCGACAACATTCCAGTCTCTTAGGGCTGCGCCATTTACAGATTCCACCGTGAGTCCTACTGGCACGGTGAATTTAAGTTCAAAGACTCCTGCTCTGGTGATGTTCGCTAGCGCTTCTACCTGTAGTGACATGCGCTCATCAGTAAGGCGGATAGTCTGGCGGCTCTCCACACGGATCTCAGGTGATACCGCGGCTACTCTGAGATTGATCTTACCACGTTTCACTCCATAGCGGTAAGCTTTGTGAAGAACAAATTTCGGTTGCAACTCACGCGCAGATTTCAGGAGCGCTACATCGAAGTCCGCGATATTGATCTCTAACAGATTCATCACCTTCGCATTATCTGGCTGTGAATCTTCTCCAAATCCGTAACCTATCGCCCCCACGGTATTCGCAGCACCACGTACTGTAATGGGTTCTAGAATTAGATCCTGGGGATAAGCCTTCACTCCTCGCTGAGTCATAATCACTAGCTCGCAGTCTTGCGAGAGAGCCTGTCGCAAGGTCACTGTGAGTGTCTTTTTCTTAGCATCAAATCTCCAGCTATCGATCTCGGAGCAGGCTACATTACCCACCATGAGACCATCTGGGATATCGATGATTAGTTCCTTTAGTTCACCAGCGAGTGGTTTGATTTTGACCTTGTGTCTTCCATCCAGAACACCTGGTGCAGGGACGTAGATGTCCGCTACTTCAGCGAGAAATCTTAGCGCTTCCTTACTCCGGTCTCTTGGCATTGGTTTCAGGATAACAGTCGCTCTCGCTAGTCCCATTAAGTTGAGACGCACTCCACTTGTGTTATCAACTGTATTTATGAGCTTCTCAGATCGCACAGATTGCGGTGATGAAATTTGCCAATTTTTCTGATCCACGGTGACGGAGAGTAACTTCACTGCTGCGTATCCACTAGGTACATCACACGCCAGTTCAGCTTTATCGAGGAAGCTTGCTTGGTATCTAACAGTGGCTTCTATAACACCTGATTCCTCTGCGATGAGTTTCCATGAAAGGGTCTTATCCACTTTTGACTGAACCTTGATAACGCGGAACCCTGTACCATTAGTATCTAACAGAACCGCAGGTGCGCGGAGAATCTCTAGTGATTCCCCTGCCTCTGCTTGCCATATAATCTGCTGCGTAGAGGTAAGTTTTCCTTCAGTGATCTGCCAGGTTTCTTGAATGGAATCTGCTATATTGTTCGCTGCTTTCACTTCGGATGATAACCCCATGAGAGAGAACAGAATCATACTTGCTACGACTGCTGGCTTGCTAGGCTTGAATTTCCACCTGTTGATTAATTTCGGCATTCCTTTCGCTAGTAGTAAGGCTCCTAAAATGGCGATAAAGAAGTAGAAATACGCGGCTCCGCCCACATGCATGAGGCAGCCTAACAGAATAACTAATACGGCGAGTGATCTCACTAGCGTGCTAGATAGATTTTCTTTTACCAGACCAACAACAAGCAGACCAACACCTACGATCATAAGAAAAATACCGAAGCCTGAGAAACTGCTAGGTCCAGAGGCATGGTTTGCTAGTTCTAGGCTGACTATTTCTTGGTCACTTACGACGGGTGCTACGACATCGAATTCCTTGAGACTCGTTACCTCTGTATCTAACGCCTGACCTCCGAAGACAAGGCAGGAAATAATAGCGGCTACGATCCAGAGATTGCCAAAGAGCATGAGCCACTTGTCTGTGATTTTCTTCTGTAGCAAGAAAATACCACCTAGCATCAAGAAGATCACGCCTGCAAGTAAGCGGTAATTTTTTCTGATCTGTGTGAAGCCATTGTTGGGGACTTGCATCTGAAGCGGCTTCACATTTCCACCGGTGGGTGTGAGATGGTTATCTCCTGTGACTTTCCACTCTGCGATGGTGAGTGGTGCTGAGAGAACTGGTGGTCCCACGGTGACGCGAGATGGATTCTCAGCCATTCCCCCATAGCGTATTTCTAGAGTGCGGTATCTGTTAGAGTCCTTGGTCGGAGGTAGTGGCAGGATGAGCTGATCGCCATCGATACGGGCATTGATGAGTTCTCCATCTGCCTTTGCAGTCCAGATTTTATTCCCAGTAGGAAGCTTGATGCGGAGCGCTTTTTTGCCGCGCGTATTGACGAGGAACTCTGCATTTGTGACCACTTCTCCATCACTAGTGATGCGCGTATGAAGTGATGCCGCACCCACTGCCTGCTCGAGTGATTTAACGATTTCTAATGGTTCTACATCAAATGCTAACGTGTAAGGCCTAGCCGCGTATTGCCATGCTGCTATGGATGGTATGGAGGTCAGCACTCGGTGCTCTGATGGCATTTCTAGCGGGCTGATACTGAGTAAATTCCCACTCTTCTCATCATCACCCTTTTTCACTTGCTGGCTACTGACTAGGTGGATAAATCCAGACTCAGACTGGACTCCGAGCGGAGTCACAGAACCTATGTTTATCTTGCCTCCGTTTGGATCCATTGACTCCTCGTAGGTTACAAGAAGCTTAGAAGCACCTAGGACTGGTTGATTTAGAGTCACAGTGAGAACGTCATCTTCTTGATCCCAAGTTCGGACGTTTTGACCTTCCACTGAGACGTTTTCAGCACCAGCTGGGAGCTGGAGTTTCCACTCGCTAGCTGGTGCCCCGATCACGAAATAGTAAACGAGGATTTTCGCTTCGAGGATACCTTCTTTTAAGTGATAGAGGTGCAGCAGATCAGATTGGATCGATTGCCCCTTGGCGGAGATTTCGAACGTCGCTGACCAGTCTGAGCTGCGAGAGCGGTAAGCGTGTTGGAGCCGTTCTCCATGATTATTGTTTTTAGGGAAATACGCGAGTGGGCGCTCATCCAGATTCTTGACTGATGCCTTTACGGGCTGCATTTTCCAGCCACTGGCGGAGAGTATGCCAATATCTCCACGGACGTTTTTAGCTCCAGGAAATGTCAACGATGGGAGTGACCAATCGCCCATGCTTGCTGGTAAGTTTTTCTCTAGGCGGACTTTGATGAGTTGGCGTCCTGTGACTTCGTCTTTGAAGAGAATTTTTAGGGATCTCTGATTTTTTTCTACTGTGGTGCTGGCTACATGATCGACCATATTGGCGCTACTGATGCCTGAGACGGAATAGTCCGCAGGGATCAGAAAGCTCCAGTCCCGCAGCCCAGCCTCTGTGATGTCTATCTCAATGTCAGCCTGAATCACACGATCCGTCTCACTCATTTCATAGGTTGTGATGTGGCTGACTGCGACTTCTGATATGATCTGATCTGCAGAGATCTCTAGCTTCCGCTCGGCGGATGGGTAGCGGTAGACGAAAACTTGGCGCGCTTTAGTAAGATTAGGATCTGGCTTACCGCTCTGTGGAAATTTATCTGGTGAGAGCTGCATCAGCCCTTCCGTGATACTGGTCTCTACTCGCACTGCTCCCTTGTTAGAAACACGGATAAATCCTGAGTGGCGCATAGTGCCGAGTGGAGTGACGCTGAGTGGCTCTACTTTCGTGGGAAATTTACCCAATGGGAACTGAGTCGCGATACGGATCTGCTCCATGTCCGATGTGGCAGACTTGAGAATGCACTCTAACACTTTTTTATCTCCAGCCTCTTTCACCTTCCAACTAGCTACCTGGGTGCCAATAACGGAGACGACTTCTCCTGATCCTCTTAGATCAAGTTCTACTTTATCCATCTTCCCCTGCAACACTTTGAAGGTGACTGTAGAAGAGGTGTGCATCAGACCTGATCCGATGCTGACTTCTGAGACTCCGTTTGAGGTATAGAAAAGTTCACCATCGCCAGTTTTCGGTTTGATTTTCCAATGAAGCGAGCAGAGACCAGACGCGGGAAGCATCCCTTGCCAAGCGCCTTGATAGAAATCAAGATGGGTTGTTTCGCTTTCACGGAACTCGATATTTGCGTTGAGATTCCCGAAATGTAATGGGACAACAGCACCGTTTGGCACAGTAAACTGTAGTGTATTCCATCCAGTCCCCGTAGTGATGGGTGCCGCGAACTCCAAGCGAACAGGGAAAATTCCTAGCTGTTTACAAATGACCCCACACTCCATTTCATCCTTCACTGCTCGGACATGGATCTGCCCACCATCGCAGTATGGCTTGCTACTAAGCGCTACTTTTCCTCGGACGAGGGTGAACGGTTTACCAGAAACCTCTCGGACATGTAGAGTCCCGGTTAGAGTGATGATTGCTGATTTCCCATCGGAATCTAGTACTGCCCGCATGGTAACGTTCCTGAGATCGACACCGGCATAATCCCCCTCGTATCTGAGAATCCTAAGCTCTAAATTCGATGTCCCATTTGAAAAAAACATTAATGAATCTGGAACAAGAGGTTTGGCAGAAATACATCCGAGTGCCTTAATGACATCAAGCTGAACACCTTTTTTAATAATTGTGATGGCTTCAGAAAATCCTGAGCCTGAGGACTCCGTGTTGGTTAGCGTCATAATTGAAGCTTTAGAACTCGAGGCAGATTTTTCTAGCAAACGCTCAGCAGTAACCGTGATAGTGAGAACCTTTGCTTGAGGATCTAGCATTCTTACATCTAGATAGTGGGTACCTTCTAGTTCTCTAACAGCCCATTCCTTTAGCCCAACACCTTTCACGGATTTTACATCAGACTTATGCTTCAGAACCAAGCTCATCACATCATTTGCGCCCTGTAGTTTTTTGTAATTAATAGTGATTACTTGCTTTACGGAATCTGGTGATACAGTGACCACATGCTCTGCCCTAGCTGTAAAAAATAAGGGTGCTTTTGGTGGAATCCCGCGTGCTTCTACAACTAGTGATCCGACACCATTATTGTCGGTTTTAAGCGTGGCTTTGACTTCTTCCTGGGGAACTTCTTGCGCTAATGCCACGCTACCCATCAGCCCGAAAGAGACAACGGCAGCAGTGACACTAGACACAAGGTTTTTCACAATACACGTAAAGATTTTATTAGATTTCATAGTAACAGTGATTTGATTTTATAGTAACAGAGGTTTAATATTTCATTGTAAATTTCAGGTAAAACTAGCGGCTTACCTTTTCACACATTCTGAGGAGGTCTTTGACTTCTTTATCAGCATGGAAATGGCTTCTTAGCTTGCCGTAGACTGGGCGTAGTTGATTGAGTTCTATTCCGGCTTCTTCGCCTTGCTTGAGACGCTCACCGAGCATTCCTGCTACGGTTGCAAGCTGCATAGATGGCTTAGTAGAGGTAAGGTTTTTAATGCTAGGCTCGTAGGGAATCACCCAGCTGCGCTCCACCATCTGACCTGATGCCATATCGCGGAATCTCACAAAGACTGTGCCTACATCGCCTCTTCCACCGGGCTTGGCTTCTACTTGGTAGAGGGCATTCCCTGCTTCCTCGGCTGCCATTTCTGCGGCATCTACTGCGTCATTTCTAAAGTCCTGCTTCTTCAAGCGGTGCTTCTCAAATCCAAGCAAACGGTAGTTTCCTACGCGCTCCGGATTAAACACCACTTGGACTTTTACGTTTTTAGCGGCTGGTCTGAGTGCCCCTGCTAGCTTCTGGGCGAAACCTGCATCCGCATCTTCTGGCTTGTTGATAAAGTAGTATCTGCCATCGCCCTTGCGAGTGAGAGCTTCTAGCATATCATCATCTAGTCCGTCAGCACCCACGCCACAGGCATCGAATGCAATCCCGTTCTGACGCATTTTCTCGATGATTTTTGAGAGATCTTCTGGGTCTGCATTCCCTAGATTAGCCGCTCCATCTGTGATGAGCACAATGCGGCTCATGGTGCCATCCTGGACGCTCTGCTGGGCAGTGGTATAGGCTTGATCGATGGCTAGACTGAGGTTCGTCCCGCCCTCGGAAGGGATGGTTTTTATTAAATGGACTAGCTGATGAGCTTTATCCCCTTTCACCTTCTGCGCTACTAGCCTTGCACCACGGGCGAAACTAAGGAGAGTTACCTCATCCTTTGGCCCTAGCTGGCTGGCTAGAGCCTCAATAGCTTTCGCTACTGTGGCCGCTCTGTCTGCACGCTCCATGGAACCGGAGTTATCTAACAGAACAGTCAATCGTAATGGCTGAGATCTCCCCATCGCTCCAGTCTTCATCCCGATGCGCATGAGATTACGCTGCTGGTAAAATGGATGCGCGCACTGCTCCACGACACAGTTCACCTTCTTTCCGAAGGCACTCGGATCACCGTAGTCGAAAGCATTCACAAATTCCTCTACACGGATCTTAACAGCCTCTGGCACCCCACCTTTTTCTAACAGAACCGACTTCGCAAGCTTGTAGCTGACATCACTGACATTGAGTGAAAATGTGGAGTGTATCGTTTTTTCTGCGGAGAGCTCCTTGGTGAAATCTGGGGTTACTTTTTCTGGAATCAACTCTTTTGCTGACATCACATCACTCTCAAGACCTTCACCTAAAGTCTCGATGAACTCTGCTTGTTTAATCGCATCTAGAATAGCTTGCTCCCGTTCGTAGTCCTCACGGACTTTCCCGAAACGAGTTTTCTCTTCAGCAGAGACCATTAAATCTCCGACTTCTTTATCGGTATCAATGCGTAATTTTTCTAGATTTTGATTAAAGACAACTAAATCTTCAGCCAGCTTTTTGCGGACATTGACCGTTGATCTTCCGAGACGGTCTTCTACTTTTTTAATATTATCATCCAAGGTCTTAATTACTTTATCACTAGCCCCCGATGCTGCATTCTTTTGCGCTTTTAGTTCATTCAGTTTAGTATAGTCATTCTTTAAAACCGCCGCCTCAGGTCTTCCTGACGCTAGTAAAGCCACTTGGAGGTCTTCATCATTAAGCCCATCCAGTGAGTTCGTAAATGACTCCAACTGATTTTTCGTCCTCTTCGCTTCTTCATAAGCTTGAGTAGCGCGCTGAGACTCATTCCCATCTGCATCTCTCCCTGCATAAAACCTACCATTTTTTCCGTGATATGGAATCTTTAGCCTCTTACTGAGCGCGTAGAGTCGTGTTCTGTGATCTTCAACCTTATCTTCCTGTATTTCCCTCTTCTTTTTATATTCCTGTATACTCAACAGTCTTTTCTCATCTAGCTCCGTCTGAGTGTATAGTTTGTCTGAACGGGAAGTAGATTTACCAAAAAGTAATGCATTACTTTTCCTCCCTATAACATTTTGTTTTTCTAATTTTTTTTCTTCTTCAGGTGGTTTAGCTATTTCCCACGCCTGATCAACCTCCATAAGCATCGACGCTCTGGTCTGATCATAGGCTGCACGATAATAATCACTCTTAGCGGCATTTACTTTTTCTAGGCCACGTCTTGCTGCTTTGTTATACGGGTCTA
>CALFBV010000146.1 GCA_937951395.1 uncultured Rubritalea sp. | reverse complement strand
AGGAGCTACTTAGAATCACATCAAAAGACAATGCTACTCTTGATGAAGGTGAAATTTTTGCAAAATCTTGAACCCATTAGTTTACTAAGTTTTCAGAAGGCCCCTTTAAACAGCTTCTAAGAATACTTCCTATAGAAATCTGGGTAATCTGCGGCATTTTTTTTGCTTCTTCTCAATAGCTCTCAGGGCTAGCTCATCTTGAGAGAGGTGGGAAGAGGAGTTGTTCTGGTATTTTTTCATCAAACGCGGCTTGGATCCTTATTAAACGTGGCGTCTAGAGCCCTATATCTGAGAAACTCAGATTTTGCTTTCAATTTCAATGTCACCTCTGTTAAAGTGCAATCAACTTAAATTACAGGGTTGCCACCCTCTAACATCTAACATTCTAAAATGAATCCATTCAAAATTACACACATCCTATCAGGGTTAGCGTCTTGCCTCGCGGCCTCCACCATTTTCGCTGCCAGTCCAAATGTCGTTATCGTCATCACTGATGACCAAGGCTATGGTGACCTAGCTTCCACGGGCAACACGATAATCAAAACGCCTAATATCGACAAACTTCGCACAGAAGGCTTATTGCTCGACAACTTTCATGTAGATCCTACATGTGCACCTACACGCTCTGCACTCATGACAGGGCGCTATTCCAACAGGGTCGGTGTTTGGCATACCGTTCAGGGACGTAGTATGCTCAGAAAACGTGAGGTCACAATGGCAGATGTTTTCAAAGAAAATGGATACGCTACTGGACTCTTCGGAAAATGGCACTTAGGTGATTGCTATCCATATCGTCCAGAAGATCGTGGATTCACACACACCGTTTATCATGGTGCTGGCGGAGTCGGGCAGGCTCCGGATTACTGGGGGAATGACTACTTTGACGATACATATATCGTAAATGGTAAGTTTCAACAATTCACTGGATATTGCACTGATATTTGGTTCGACGAAGGCATTAAATTTATGAAGGCTAACAAGGATAAGCCATTTTTCGCCTATATTTCTACTAATGCCCCACACAGTCCATACAATTGTCCTAACGAGTATTTAAAACCATACAAAGACAATGCTAAAGTTCCTAATGCAGCATTCTATGGAATGATTACGAACATTGATGACAACATGGCTAAGCTATCAAAATTTCTAGACGAGGAAGGTCTAGCTGAGAACACCATTCTCATCTACATGACTGATAACGGCACTTCAGGAGGGATCAAAGGGGGGCGTGGATATGATGGTAATATGAAGGGTAAGAAAAACTCTGAATATGAAGGCGGACATCGAGTTCCTATCATTATCCGTTGGCCAGCAGGAAAAATCAAAGCTGGTAAAGAGGTGAAGAATCTCACTGCGCACCTCGACATACTGCCAACAATGATAGACATCTGCGAACTAGAGGCTCCTGAAATAGCATTTGATGGAACAAGTATTAAAGACCTAATCTATACTAATGGCGAGAATTGGAAAGAACGTTCACTCATTGTAGAAACTCAACGCATCGCCAATCCAGTAAAATGGCGTCATTGTGCTGTGATGACTGATCAATGGAGATTAGTAAACGGCAAAGCTCTCTATGAGTTGAAGAATGACCCTAAACAAACTAACGATGTGGCTACAGCTCACCCAGAAGTGGTAAAGCTACTTCGTGCAGACTATGAAAAGTTCTGGGATGATGTTTCTCGTGAACACAATCTCACCAGCTACATGGCGATCGGCTCGGATCACTCACCAGTTGTTACTTTATCCTCACATGACTGGCTTCTAGATAAATATCCACCATATAGTCAATCACATGTCAAACGAGGTGCTGTTGCCGTCAAGTCACATTGGGGGATCGAAGTCGAGCAAGATGGTAATTACGAGATTTCCTTACGCCGCTGGCCAGTAGAAACCGATAAAGGCATCAACGACGGGACATACGGCAAGGCATATAGCTATAAGAAAGCCCAGATGATCATCGGTGACATTAATCAAACTATGGACATCCCTGAGGGTGCTAAGGAAGTGACTTTCAAAGTAGCGCTGAAAAAAGGAATTACTAAGCTAGCCCCAGTCTTTATCGATGGGGACTTCCAGGCAACTCCTTACTACGCTTACGTCACTCATAAACCTAAAGCAGGGTGGCAGACTCCAGCTGGCATGGAGATGCCTATATACGATCCTGCGTTTGGACGTAACAAGGATGGGAACCCAAATGCTGAAACAAAGACTTCTAAGGCTGAAAAAGCTACTAAAAACAAGAAGGCTAAGAAATAGTCAAATCTGATTAAAATCATCAGCTCTGATAGGGTCATCCCCTGTCAGAGCATTTTTTTGCCACGAAGAACGGGGTCCTAAATTATACCATTTAAATAGTTATTCTGTTCTAACAGTTTAATCTATGCTGCTTTTAAAGCATGGCTCGAATACGTCTACCTTACGCCCCTTGAGGCATTGACGAGTCATCGAGCTCAGTTCATTTTCTGAAACGTTCAACCAGCTTCCATGCGTTGGGGTGTAGCAAAACTCCAATCGTTTTACCAACTCA
>CALFBV010000145.1 GCA_937951395.1 uncultured Rubritalea sp. | reverse complement strand
AGTTTCCTCACTCACCACGATCGCTACACAGTCAGATTCTTCAGTAAGACCCACTGCCGCGCGGTGCCTCAGCCCCAGCGTCCGGTCAGACATTTCATTTCTACTTAGCGGAAACACACAGCCCGCAGAAGCGATCCGGTTCTTAGACACGATCACTCCCCCGTCATGCAGCGCAGTCATCGGGTAGAAGATAGTCATGATCAACTCTGGCGAATACTCGGCATCCACCCGAACCCCATTTTCAGAATACTCCTTCAGACTGATCTCCCGTTCCAGAGCGATGAGAGCCCCGATCCGCTTATGCGAAAGCTGCATTACCGCATCGGTCAGCCCCTCCGCAAATTCCAATTTCTGAACATTCGTGAACGAGAAAAAACTTCCCCCTAGCCGAGCCAACGCCTGCCTGAGTTCCAGCTGAAACACAATCACCAGCGCAAACGCTATCCCAACCGCAGACCGCAGCAGAATCCACGCGATCACCTTCAAATCAAAAATAAACGCCAACGAAGTCACCACCGCCAGGATCATTACAACCCCAATAAAAATAAGCGCCCCCTTCGTAGAACGGAACACTCGATACAGCTGATACAAGCCAATCCACAAGATCAAAATCTCAATCCCCGCCCGCCAATATAATTCGATAAACTCCATACCTAACAAAAAACTAACAGAATGCTTTGATTAGGACAATAGATAAAGATGGCATTAGGTAAATTATAGCAGAAGAAAAAACTAGTTATCCCTTTGTTGCCCGTTTCGAGTGCTAACAAGTACATTTTTGCGCATATTCAGAAAAGAGAACTTTTAGTGACCTAGCACCCTCGTTTTTTTGCAACTTGCTTATAATCAACATGGCGGAGAGGTAAGGAATCGAACCAACCCGGGACCGTGACAGCCCCACAACGGTTTTGAAGACCGCGGCCACCACCAGGCAAGCATCACTCTCCGTGTTGAATTATGTGTGGTGACGTTATGGGAGCTAGGTTGATTTCGCAAGGAGTAAGTTTGAGAAGTTTAAACAGGGAATCTGAAAAATGCTCGTGTTGATTCTCTTCCCCTAAATGCTACCGCATTACGATCATGGCTAGTGCCATGGCGGCCATGGTGACGTTTTCTGTTACGGCTACGGTGGAGAGCGGGACTTTTAGGGTGGAGCCTAGGCAGGCGCAGTTGGTGTTGAGACCTTTGGCTATTGCGGTGAGGACTCCGATGGCTCCGAAGCTCATGAGGATGAAGGTGGCGATGTAGATCCAGAGAGCCCCTCCTGCTAGGTAGCCGAGCGCGAGCCCTAGTTCGAGGAATGGGTAGAGGTGGCCGTAGGTTCTGCTGCGCTTTGCTAGGAGATCATACTTAGCGAACCCTTTGGCGAATCCGCTCACGTTGAATAATTTCAATGCGGAGAACTGGAGCAGGAATAGTCCCATGAATAAATGCATGAAGTAATTGATACTGGATACTTCAAACTGCAATAAGGCGGCTGCCCCCAACAACGCGAGACCGATGATGGTGATGAGGGGTGCGTATTGAGATAGTTTTGAGGTGCTTTTTTCCATGACGATGTTTATTTTTACCACAGTCTGGTGAAAGATCAAAAGTGATGTGCTAGTATGTCAATTATGTCCAAACTGAAGAAACGCATCCAAAAAATCACGAAGGTTCTGCTCGGGATCGTTTTGGTGGGTGGACTTCTGGTGGTGAACTACATGGCGAAGAGTGTGGCGTCTCCTGCTGCTTCCGAGATTACCTATGGGGCTGAATTGGTGCTCGCGAAACCTGGAATATATGGTTTGAAGGTTGAGTCGTTGGATTGTCTGGATGGCAAGGTTCCTACGATGGTGGTGGAGCCTGAGTCTGATTCACCTGTTAGCAAGAAGGGTGAAATTGTTAGGTGTCAGATTTTAGAACGTGGGGCGACTCTAACAGAATATAGTGAGATCAGTGGCACGGTGGTCATTTTGCATGGGAGGAATGGCCGGAAGGAACATGCGATTGGAATTGCGGAGAGATTTTGTGCGTTGGGGCTACGTTGTATTTTGGTGGATCTTCCATCGCATGGTGAGAGTCCTGTGGCGGCGGTGAAGTTTGGGAGTGATGCATGGGAGCAGGATTTGGCTTATGCCGCGCTGATGGAATGTGCAGAGGAGTTTGGATTTGATACGGAAAATGTCGCGCTGTGGGGAATGTCGATGGGTGGGAGCTTTGCGGTTGCCGCTGCGGCTGATCCAGAGACTGGGCATGTGTGGGATAGTGTGACGATTGTTTGTTCGCTTGATAAGCTCGCTCCTGTGATTCAGAAGAAGTGTAAATTTGGGTGGCTTACAAAACTTACCTCTAGGCTTTGTGAATTTCATGGTGGAGCGGATTTCTATGAGGTGACTCCAGTGAAGTGGGCTGAGAAGGTTACATTACCGGTGTTGGTGGTGCATGGTGACAGTGATGAACTTATTCCGGCTGTTAGAGGTAAGTTTTTGTATGAAGGGTTTAGCTCAGTGGAGAAGAAATGGGTGACTGTGGAGGGCGGAACGCATGAGAATATTTTAATTACTAAGAGACCGCTTTATGCTGAAATGGGAGCTTGGATTTTGGAACATTTTTAGAACCACGCTGAGTCTTGGGTAT
>CALFBV010000144.1 GCA_937951395.1 uncultured Rubritalea sp. | reverse complement strand
TTGGCTCTAGTTCATTGATTAATCCTTCTGGTGGCTTGGTGCGTTTGAATTTATCAAAGCGCTCTTTTGCTTTAGTGTAATCTCCATTTGCTAATGCAGCGAAGGTGTCACGATAGAGTTTGCCTGCATCGATGGTTGGCTTTTCGGATGCTATAGTAATTCGCTTTATTTCGTTCGGGATCATTTTGAGATTGCTCATAATTGGCTCTTTGAAATAGGAATTGATAGGGAGCCATTTGGTTTTCTTCTTGTTGTTAGAGGCTGAGTCTAACAATTGCTGGTATTTGAGTTCTTCTTGAGCAAAAATATTTTTTGTGCGGATCTTATCGCTACTGGTCATGGCGTCTAGCGCACGTTCTCTTTTTATCGTGAGCATTTCATAGCCATCATAGAGTTTCTGGAGCTTTTCTCCATAGAGAGGTAGAATGGTGAGAGCGGATCTCTGGGCTTTACGTGTGTATTGAGTATCAGGGTATGCTTCTTCCAAGCGCTCTAGTGTGCTGAGCGCGGGGCGGTATTTTTTATTGGCTGCGTAACCCATGAATTTGTGATATTCTTTAGCCGCTTGGACGTTGTATTTGTCTGCTTCTATCTGTTTTGCGCTGAGTAGCTTGCCGCCGAGTTTTATTCCGCCAGATTTGATGGTGTTATATTCATTTGTAAGAGTGCTAAGAATTTTTTCTGCATCTTCAAAATGTGGGGAAGATGGATATTTCTCCAGAAATGGCGTGAGGCTGGATTTTATGATTGTCTCATATTCATTCACTTCCATGAGGTCACGTGTAGGTAATAGAGGGGTAAGTTTCTTGAAGGCTGCGATGGAGGGGTCAGTTTTTTTAATATCAGCTACGCTAGATTTTAGCACGGTTTTCTCAGCGTAGACGTTCTTGGTGACTTCTGCTCTAAGCAGGTAGTCAGTGCTGGTCTCGCTGATAATGCTGCCATTGATGACGGAGCCATCTTTCATTACGAATTTGTCTGCGCTGGCTGTTGAGGGTGCTAGGGTGAGAAGGCAGATAGAGGCGATTATATTTTTGCGTAATTTCATAAAGTCTAAGCGTAGTTTATTTAACTTCTTTGAGATTATATATTAAATGATGGCGGGACTGATGTAAAGGGGCTTCTCCATAAGAAAAGGCCGCTCCCTAAATAGGACGAAGAGTATATGAAGCTTGTCAGGTCTGGGATAGAGGGTGTATTGGTGTTACAGAAAATGTTAACAAAACGACCAGATAAGTTGGTAGCTCTCCATGGGCAGGTGGGTATGATGTCTGACTGGGATAGCTTTATTAAGGCAATGTCCTCTCATGGAATAGGCACAGAGGCCGTGGATCTCTGGAGCTATCTAGAGGATGGTGAGGTCAGCATGGAAAAGTTCGGTGAAGAGCTAAATGCGGATCATGATGATGGAGGGGTTTTACTAGGTTACTCGATGGGTGGACGTTTAGCTCTACATGCGTTGTTAGATCAGCCGCGTAAGTGGAAGGCTGCGGTGGTTATTTCTTCGCATACTGGGTTGTCACTAGAGGATAGGTCTCTGCGCAGATCAGTAGATGATGAGTGGGGTGGTAATGTTGAAAATTTACCTTGGCTGGAATTTCTGAATCTATGGAATAAGCAAGGGGTCTTAGGGGATGATGTGATGCCGGATAGGGGCTCATTTGCTTATAGAAAGGCGGAGATTGCTAGATCATTTAATTGTTGGAGCTTGGCTGAGCAAGAGGATCTATTAGCGAAATTGTCTGTAATAGAAATTCCAGTGTTGTGGGTTGTGGGCGAAGGGGATGAGAAATTTTGTAATATAGGCAAGTTAGCAACTTCTTCATTATCTAATTCCAATCTACTGGTAGTCCCTAATGCAGGACATAGAGTGCCCTGGGAGGTAGAGGGGGATCTTGTAGTCGCAATATCTCAGTGGATAAGTGATGAGCTATAATGCTTTCACTATCTAAAATTTCCTGCTAACACTCTGCCCGATCAATTTATGAAGCCATACAAGAAATTAGCAGAAACTCTCACTCCAGAGGGTGAGACGCTGGAGCTTTTCCAGCATGATGATAGTTATTTTATCAGCTCCAATGGCCAACGCCTGATGACTAGTCTGGCGCATGGTTCTGAAGAAGAACTCGCGCGTATGGCGTGTCAGCCGTTTCGGGTTGCGAAGCAGCCTGTAGTTCTAATAGGAGGACTAGGGATGGGATTTACGCTTGCTGCTGCTGTGGAGTCTCTGCCGCAGAAGGGGGCTACATTTATCGTGGCGGAACTCACGGATGCTATCTTGGAATGGAACGAGACTTATATGAAGGATGTACACCCTGGGCTGCTTGGTGATCACAGAGTGGTGGTAAAGATTAAGCCGGTGCAGAAGATCATGGCTGAGGCGAATGAACTGTATTCTGCGATTATGCTGGATGTGGATAATGGTCCTAGCGCCTTTCATGGTGAAGATAATGATAGTCTCTACACGCTTGAAGGGATACAGCTAGCAATGAGCGCTCTGAAAGAAGGCGGGATACTTGCGGTGTGGTCTGCCTACTCAGATCCTAAATACACTAAGTTATTAAGAAAGGCGGGTCTAGATGTCTCCGTAGTAGAGGTTCCAGCCGCACATAAAGGCAGAAAAAACCGACTTCATACGATCTGGCTGGCTAAGAAGGGCCACTATGTTTCGCAGAATTCAGCAGAATCCAGAAAGAAACGCAGATAAACTCTCCGTCCCACAGCGCTAAGATTGAACAAGCATATGAAACCATTTAAAAGTAACTCTCTAGTATTTACTGTGGCTGGCGCGCTAGCTCTTTCTTCTATCTCTATTCCCGCGGCCGAACATACGGTAAAGTCGGGGCCGTTTGAGCAGACCATCCAGTTACAGGCGACCGGGATGCCTATAGTTGAGTTAGGCGAGAATGCGATTCATCCTATTTCGATCAAGCCAGAGGTCTGGAGTGTGGTTAAGATAGAGAAGTTTCTCCCACATGGATCATCAGTAAAGAAAGGCGAGAAGCTATTCTGGATCGATACTGAAGCTCTCGATAAGAAGATAGAGGCATTCACTAAGGAGCGCGTAAAGCAGAGGCTAGTACTGAATAAAGCTGAGATAGATCTGGCATCAAAGAAGGCTGCTACTGCAGAGTCTCTTGCTAAGGCAAAGCTAGACTATGAGCGCTTCCAGGAGAACTACGACTATTATAAAAAGGTGACTAAGCCTCAGCAGGCAATTGATACAGAATACAAAGTCAAGCGTGCTAAAGATTATCTCTCATACACTCAAGAGGAGCTAGATCAGCTGCTGAAAATGTATGATGAAGATGGACTCACAGAAGAGACTGAGGAAATCATCATTACACGTTCCAAGCACAGTCTGGCTGATTCACAGAGAAATGTAGAAAAAGAAGAGCGAGTAGCTCACTATAAAAAAAGTATAGCTACTCCGAGAAATGATGCTGATTGGAGCATCTCAGCAGTGACTAAGAAGAGGGTCTATGAACTCACTCAGAAAAAATTACCTATAGATCTGAAACTCAAGGAGCTAGATTTAGCGAAGCTAAAGAGCGATGATGAAAAGGCTGAAAAGCAACTCAACGATCTCAAAGCAGACCGTGCACTGATGGAATTCAAAGCCCCAGCTGATGGGGTGTTATACTTGGGCGAGTTCCAGGGTGGAAAATGGCTAACAGAGGAAGCTAATAAAATAGTCCGCAAGGGCGGAGTCATTCCTGCAAGCATGACTCTCATGACCATCGTTCCTGTTGATGCTAAATTGAAGTTCAATGCGTTTCTATCAGAAAAGCAAAAACGTATCTTTAATGTAGACCAGACTGGTAGTCTCAGACTCAACAGTAACCGATGGGTCAGTATCTCAGTGGAAGCTGAGCTAGTAAATGAGCATCCTAATTTTTCTCACCAATGGTTAGTCTCATTCACAGCTAAAGACGATGTTGGTGCAGCCGCTCTGGCTGGAGCGATGATCGGTAGTAAGGCAGAAGTTTCTATCGTCACAGCGAGTGAGGACAACGTTCTAAGCGTTCCCACAAATGCAGTGAAGTCGAATCCTGATGGAACGTATTCTGTCAAAGTAATGATGGCAGAAGGCGATCCTAAGGTCACCAATGTGGAGCTAGGTAGACAGGCTGGAGATAAGCTCGAGGTTCTCAGTGGTCTTGAGAATGGTCAGGTCATCCTTACTCCATAATCAATATGAAGCTCTCTTCGTATAAGCTAGGGGTAAGTTTTCTGGCCTTGGTTATCACTGCGTCACTTGTTTCTGCTCAACAGGCTGAGAAGATAAAAGAGATAAAGCGTGTGCCGATGCTTCCTCTAGCAGATGACATGTATTTGGATGCTAAGGTGCTGGAGGCTTCGATCTCAAAGGGAGTAGATTTTCTAGTGAAAAAACAGAACGCAAATGGCTCGTGGGGAAGTGCTACTAGGACTAAAGGGTTAAACATTTATGCTCCGCTTCCAGGAGCCCACCATTCATTTAGGATGGGTACTAGCTGTCTTGCGCTTATAGGGTTGCTGGATTCAGGTGATCAGCGCCCAGAAGTGCTTGCTTGTATAGAAAGAGCTGAGAAATGGCTGCTCAAAGAACTACCACGCATTAAGCGACCAGATGTAACGACTACTTACAATGTCTGGGGACACGCTTATGCATTACCCTCTCTATCTGCTTTGGCAAATAGAGAGGGTGTGACAGATGCACAAAAAGAAATTCTCAAAAAGGCAGCCCAGGCTCAACTAGATGCTCTGGTAATGTATCAAGATATAGATGGAGGTTGGGGCTACTATAATTCAATTGCTACGGGCAGGCCATCAGGTGGCTCGATGAGTTTTACTACAGCGGCTATCTTAGTAGGTGTTTATGATTGTAAGCAAACATTCGGTATTTCACTTCCTGAAAAGCGTCTGAAGCTAGGGGTTAAATCTCTCCAGTATCAGCGTAATCCAGATTTCAGCTATGCTTATTCGCATGCACAGAGACTCTATCCTAGAAATGAGATCAACCGCCCAGGTGGCTCACTAGGTAGATCACAGTCTGGAAATGCCGCGCTGAGACTCTACGGAGATCCTAAGATCACAGATGAGATCCTCATTACTTGGTTAGATAAGCTGGTGAAACGTAATGGCTGGCTAGACATAGGTAGGAAACGTCCTAAGCCACATGAGACGCACTTTGCTGTTTCTGGATACTTTTACTTTTTCGGTCATTATTATGCCGCACGTTGCATAGAAATTTTACCGAAATCTGAGAAAGCTGAGTGGCAATCCAAGCTAGGCAAGATAATTATCGATAAGCAAGAAAGCGATGGTTGCTGGTGGGACTTCCCGCTCTATGATTATCACCAGCCATACGGGACTGGTTTCGCGCTATCTACACTGACGCGTTGTAGGCAGTAAGTATAGTGTTACCAGTGTGTTTCTCCTCCCCAATAGAACACAATAAAGCACCACTGCGAACAGTGATGCTTCTTTAAAATTAAACGAATAAAATTTGATCGTGTTATGACTCTTTTGCTACCACGTTGATAGTAAGAGTAGCGTTGACGTCTTGTGGGAGTTTGATCTCCACTTCTGTCTTGCCGCTTGTCTTGATTGGTTGGTCGAGTTGGATCGCCTTACGGTCGATCTCGATGCCGCCTTCTTCAAGCTTCTTGTGAATGTCGATAGAGGTAACAGATCCGAATGCCTTACCGCCTTGACCGATTTCTAGGTCGAAGCTAGGAGTGAACTTCTTGATCTTAGTAGCTACTTTTTCAGCATCAGCTAGTTCTGCTGCGAGACGCTCAGCACGCTTAGCATTGAGTTCTTCGAGATTAGCGCGGTTTGCTTCTGTTGCTTCATATGCCTTGCCTTGTGGGACGAGGTAGTTGCGGGCGAAACCTGCTTTTACTTTTACGATGTCAGCTTCGTAGCCGAGACCGTCGATCTTTGTGCGGAGGATTACTTCTGTAGTAGCCATGTGTTATATTAGGTTAGATGTTGTTTGGTCCGAATCAGGGTCTGCTTAGATAAACAGAACCGTGTCCCTTAAGGATTGGAAGCGAGGAATTACCTTCGTTCGGTTATTCAGTCAAGTAGCAATTCGAAGTTCCACGCTGAAAACACTCTATTTCTGGCATTTGGGGCAGTAAAACGTGGATCTCTGACCGAGAATGATGCGTTTGATGCTGGAATCACATTTTCTGCATTGTTTTCCCTCTCGGTCATAGACATTGAGCTGTTGTTTGAAATACCCCGGCTGTCCATCGGACTGGATGAAGTCCTTGAGTGTGGTTCCGCCTTGGTCGATGGATCTCTGTAGCACTTCGCGGATGGTGTCGCGCAGCTTGCTCAGTCTTGGGTTGCTGATTTTTCCAGCCTCGCGTTTAGGATGTATGCCTGCCATGAAGAGCGCCTCGCAGGCGTAGATGTTTCCCGCACCTACTACGATATGGTTATCCATGATATGCGGTTTGATGGCTTTCTTGCGAAGCTTTGATTTTTCGATGAGATACTCTGCGCTGAAATCATCCGTAAGAGGCTCTGGCCCTAGCTTGCTCATCAGCGGGTGCTGGGAAATTTTCTGGTCTGTCCAGAGCACACAGCCAAATCTCCGAGGGTCATGATAGCGCATCTGTAGCCCGGAGCTGAGGTGGAAGATCACGTGGTCATGTTTCTTCAGCTCCTCATCTGGCGAGGATATGCGTAGACTACCAGACATGCCGAGATGGATGATGATGTGCTGAGACTTAGGCAGCTGGATGAGGATGTATTTCGCTCTGCGTGACACACAGCCTTCACTAGCTAGAGGTAAGTTTTTCAGATGATAGATTTCATCGCTCACTGGCCAGCGTAGACTGCCATTTCTGACATCTATAGAGGTGATTTTACGACCGCTAAGATGTGGGGAGATCCCTTGGCAGGTGGTTTCGACTTCTGGCAACTCAGGCATATTCTTAGGAATATTAGATCAAATTTGAGATTGCGCAAACTAAATAAGATTGCTAAACAGATGTATGATGAAATGTAAATTCTGTATTCTGTTTTGTGTCTTACTCAGTTTGTTTATCAGCTCTTGTGGGGATAAAAGTAGTGA
>CALFBV010000143.1 GCA_937951395.1 uncultured Rubritalea sp. | reverse complement strand
TTCTCACTGCCATAGAGGCTGAAGCGAAAAAACAGCATCTGGATAGCTGGAATGAGTTGGAGTATGTGAAAAAGGCAGCTGCTATTGCCGCGCGTCTGAATCTGAAGGATCCTAGTTTGGAGAAAGCTTTTAGAGAAACTAAGCTGAAGGGTGTGGGGAATAAGAGGGTGGACTTTGCTAAGCTGGAAAGGGTGAAAAACTATCATGTGACGATGGTGCAGTTTGAGAAGAATGAGCAGATCATGCATCATGATCATCCTGAAATGACTGGTGTGCTACTCTGCGCTACGGGTGAGGTGGAGGTCTGGAACTATGATTTATTTGCGGAGAAGAAGAACAAAAAGGATGTGCTTCTGAAGCAGACGAGTCATGCGATGCTCGCTAAAGGTAAGGTTTCTACACTGACTTCTAAGGAGAGAAATATTCACCGTGTGGCTGCTAAAGAATTCACGCAGCTAGTCGATATCTTTGCGCCACCTTATGACAAAAAACGCATCGCTGATAGCACGTGGTATGATGTGGATCCAGAGGGGTATAAGGGTAAGGATAAGCTTTTTGAGGCTATTAGGAAGTAGGGGAGTCGTAAAAAGTTTAAAGGAGAAAGGCTAAAGTGCTTGGGTTGTGCTCGAATTTGTTGTGCTAGTCTAGTATCCTGCTCACGCTGAGGGCTTCTGAGATGAGGATAGATTGGAATTTTTTGTAGTCGGTTTCTCGGTCGGTGGAGAGTAGGCAGTAGGTGTATTTGTCCCAGTGCTGCATTTCCTCTAGTGAGTTTTTCATGCGTGTGGCGATGATTTCGTCGCTGTCTGTGCCTCTTCCTGTGAGACGCGCGAGGAGCTCTTCTTCGCTGTCTGGCATAACGAAGAGTTCTACGAGTGCTTGCTGGATGAGTGGGTCGTCACAATTTCTGATCTGATCCGCGCCCTGGACATCGATGTCCATGACTACGTCTCTGCCAGCCTCTATATGAGTGAAGATTTCTGATTTGAGTGTTCCGTAGAAGTTCCCATGTACTTCTGCATACTCTAATAGGTCATCATTACTGATCTTCTCTTTAAATTCATCTGTGCTGAGGAAAAAGTAATCGGTACCGTGGACTTCTCCAGGGCGAGCAGCGCGGGTGGTACAGGAGGTGGCGTAGCTCGCTAGATCTGTATCTGCTGCCCTGCGACAGAGGGTTGTTTTCCCAGATCCAGAAGGACCAGAGACGAGTAAAAGCATTCCTAAGCGGTTGCCAGATAGAGATTGAGGTGTCATGGAGTTATCTAAGCGCAGATCTTACCCTGAGGGCAAGTTTAGTTCGTCAGTATCTTTTAATTGAGCATTCTGGCGATGCTTTTGATCTGTTTTCGTCTGAGGTAAATGACAATAGAGGATGCAATCACTAAAGCGATGGAGAAGTAGGCGAACATGCTATCAAACCAAATTTTAGAAAGATGAGCGATGATAGCCCCGATCATGATACCGAGAGTTAGGATAGCTCCATGGACAGCAGAATTTGGTGTGAGTAGTAGTGCGCAGGCAGTGGCTTCTAGGAATCCGATGATATAGCGTCCCCCTGGCTCCATTCCTAGCGTGGTAAAGAGAGCGGTAGACTCATTATGACCGGTTAGTTTGTAATAAGCTGCAGGGGCGAGTAATGCAATGATGCCGAGTTGCAGGACCCAACTGACGATTTGCTGTGTAGGTTTCATGTTAGAGTTTTAAATTAGAGGTTAGCGTTTTTGAGTAATGCGTTGATCTGATCTGCGAGGGCTGTGTCGTCAGGGATGTAGAGTTGGTCCATATTGATGTCTTTGGCGTCTTTGATGCCTGAGGCGGCGAGCATTTCATAGAAATCATGCTCTAGTCCTTTAACGTAGTTAGCGATGCGTTTGGCTTTCTCTTCCACGATGAGTCCCTTCTGAAGTGAAGGGTCATGAGTGGTGATGCCTACTGGACAGGTATTATTTCCGCAGAGCATGGCTTGGATGCAACCTAGTGATAGCATGAATCCTCTGGCTGAATAGATAGCGTCTGCACCTAGTGCGAGGGCGATGAATTGCTTGCTGGAGTTGATGAGCTTTCCCGCGGCGATGATTTTCATGCGGCCGCGAACTCCTTCTTCAGTGAGTATTTTATTAGCTGAGAAGAGTGCTGGCATGAGAGGCATGCCGTAGCCATCCATAAATGCCTTAGGAGCGGCACCTGTGCCACCTTCCGCACCATCGATAGCGAGGAAGTCTGGGAACACATTCTGAGCTTTCATTTCTCTGACCATGTCGCGGAACTCAGATGTCTTGCCTATACATATCTTGACGCCTACGGGGATCATGCAGACGTCTTGCACGCGCTTGATGAAGGCTACGGTGCTCTGCTTGCACATGCATTCGATGTGATGAGCAGGGGAGACTACGTCTTGTCCTAACGGAACTCCACGCAGATCTGATATTTCTTGAGTGATCTTCTCCTTAGGTAGGAGTCCGCCTTTACCTGGCTTAGCTCCCTGTGAGAGTTTTATCTCTATCATCTTAATGGAGGGCTCAGCACAGAGTTTTCTGAGTTTTTCATCATTGAGTGATCCGTCATCATTTCTGACGCCAAACTTCGCGGTGCCCATTTGGAAAATCAGCTCGCCACCTTCATCCATGTGGTATTTAGGGGTGCCACCTTCACCGGTATTGATAGGAATACCTGCCATGCGGGCCCCTCTGGTTAGAGCTTGCACTGCATTTTTACCAAGCGCTCCATAACTCATAGCGCTAATAATGTAGGGTTTATTGATCGTGTAGGTGTTCTCTAGTCCACGCTCTTCACCAAATGTGAGGGCAAAGTCCTTGATGTTTTCTCTATCCACGGGATACATCGAGTGACGCACTTTGATTTCTGAATTATCAAAGTCCAGCTGAGAGCCGAACGATGATGCAGAGTCGATGCCCTTTGCTTTGCGATAAATTTCTGATCGTTCAATCCTATTAAATGGGCGCTCCTCAGTATCATTGGCAAAGAGATACTGCCTCATTTCTGGCCCTATGCTCTCCAGAATATAACGAGCCTGTCCAAGGATACCGAAGTTGCGTAAGATTGTATGTTTTTTCTGGATGTAAAGGTAGAAAAGATTCACCACGGTGAGGAGAAGAAAAGTGACTGTGAGAAAATGAAAATAGAAGCTCACAAAGTGTCCACCAAGAAAGAACAACACTGCCATAGAGGGGATAGCGAGATTAGCAAAGCGGGAGATTTTATGTAGGTTAATGGATGCAGCCATAGGTGAATATTGCCAAAGCTACCCAGCTGATGCAAGGGAGAAGCTTAGTAAATAGAAAAGCTTGATCAAAGCTCCTGAAGTAGATAAAATCATTTATTAAGATTATGAAAAAATTACTCACCACGATCATTTTAGCAGGAGTGACTCAGTCACTATTCGCAGCGGAGAAACCTAATGTGGTGGTCTTTCTTGTGGATGACATGGGGCTAATGGACACCTCGGTCCCTTTTCTAACAGACGATTTAGGTAAGCCGGTGAAGCACCCGCTGAACAATTGGTACCGCACTCCTAATATGGAAAAGCTAGCTTCTCAGGGGATCCGATTCAGTCAATTCTATGCTCAGTCTGTGTGCTCCCCGACACGAGCATCCATTATGACTGGGCAGAACGCGACTCGTCATCACACAACTCAATGGATCAAACCTACTGGAAATAATCGCGGAACAAATGGGCCTAGAGGCTGGAACTGGAAAGGGCTTAAGAAAAACCAAATTACACTACCTCTGATGATGCAGCGTAATGGATATCGTACTATCTTTGTGGGAAAAGGTCATTTCGGACCAAATGGATCTGAAGGTGCAGAGCCGCTTAATCTTGGGTTCGATGTGAACATTGCTGGCTGTGCGATTGGTTGTCCTACCTCTTACTTAGGTGACTATGGTCAGGGAACTACGCGTGCAGTTCCTGGACTTAAGAAGTATCACAATACGGGGACATTTCTCACTGAAGCGATCACTCTCGAAGCGAATGCTGAGATAAAAAAATCTGTCTCAGAGAAGAAGCCATTCTTCCTCTACATGTCTCACTACGCAGTGCACACTCCGTTTAATGCTGATCCACGCTTCATTGATAATTATAAAGAAAAGTCAAAGCAAGCAAAAGCTTATGCGGCGCTCGTAGAGGGCATGGATAAATCACTAGGTGATATCATGAAGACTCTCGAGAAGCAAGGAGTCGCTGAGAATACACTCATCATATTCCTAGGAGATAATGGCTCTGATGCCCCGCTGGGAAAAGCTACAGAGCATTCATCCTCAGCACCACTTCGCGGAAAGAAAGCTACTTGTTACGAAGGTGGGATGCGCGCTCCATTTATCGCTGCATGGGCTAAGCCAAACTCTGAATTAGCAGCACAGCAGGCTCTAGCGATTCCATCAAACGCGATCAATCTACAACTAGCCACTGTGATGGATATATTCCCAACCGTTCTCAATGTCGCTGGAATTGATTCACCTAAAGATCACATAGTCGACGGACACAATTTAAAGCAAATGCTCGGTGGGAAATCAGACTCAGCTCACCCTGGAAATTTCCTGATGCACTTTCCTCACAATCACCGATCTAGTTATTTCACGAGCTATAGAATTGGTGACTGGAAGATCATCTATCATTATTTCAAGAAGGATCACTATGAACTCTATAACCTCAAGTCAGACCCATACGAGAAGAAGAACCTAGCGATGTCTAATACTGAGCAAGTCAAGTTGATGATGCACGCGATGAAGAAGCAACTCACCGCTGAGGATGCCCAGTATCCAGAGAAGGATGGCAAGCCCGTGCTACCTGAATAATAGGGGATGTAAGTATCTATTTCCAGTGGCTCCAATGTGGCTCTTCCTTCTAGGAAGAGGAATGAAGTTCTGGATCACAATCGTATCTCCGGCATTGAGTACATCGTTGAGATGCGTGCACGGTTGGACATTGGGTGCACAGCCATTGTCGGCATTTCCATCTGTTTTAGATAGCAACGAGGGCAAACATGACTGTGTGAGATCGTATTTCGAGGGATTGCTTTACGGGAAGAACGGAAAAAGAGGCAACTGCTTAC